>CAZNWX010000022.1:0-15130 GCA_964576415.1 uncultured Magnetovibrio sp.
CAAGGTTGCCGCCTCGACCGCCGCCTGGGTAAGCCAAAGGCCCGGAAGGTAACGGCCATCCCAAACCGCCACGGCGGCCTTATCGCGCACCACCTCGTGATCGCCGTCAGCGGTCATCGTACCAGCTTCTAATTCTCTCAGATACGGTCCTGCCAGGTTGAGCCCATGGGTGACATGGCCTAACAGGTCCGCCTCCACCAAAACCCGTGCGCAGACTTCTGCCCGCGAGGCGTCCAAGCCCGCCACCTGAAATAGGCTGTTCGCAAAATTGATGAGAGTACCGACATCATATCGTTGATCGTCGCTCATAGCTCTCCATATCTCTATTAACTAATGTTGGCGGCACACTAGCAGTGCCACCGTTTCGGCAAAACTTTTTTCAAATCAGGGAGATCACAATATACTATGCGTCGGCAACGGAGGAACCGAACATGCTGAGCGATGCGGAAATCACACGCTACCAAGATGAAGGCTACGTGATACCCGACTACCGATTGCCCATGGCGGTGGTCGATGAGATGCGGGCAGAATTAGACCAGCTCTTGGAAGCCAACCCTGAAATGACGGCGGACTCTCTGTTCGTGCCGCACGCGCCGCAGAATAATCCCCAGGGCATGGTGGCGTCTAACCCACATAAATGGCTCAAATTCGCCTGCCACGCCGACATCCTGGAGATGGTCGCCGACCTCATCGGCGAAGACATCATACTCTGGGGCACGACCGTCTTTGGCAAGCCCGCCCACACTGGTAAGGCCACGCCTTGGCATCAGGACGGCCAGTACTGGCCGATCCGTCCCCTGGCCAGTTGCTCGGCCTGGATCGCCATTGACGAAGTCGGCGAGGAAAACGGCTGCATGCGCGTGATCCCCGGCAGCCACAAGGGATCACACTTGCTGAAGCACCACACCAACACGGCCAAGGACCTGACCCTCAATCAGGAACTGGACGCAGACCAGTACGATGAAGCGGACGCCGCCGATATCATCCTGAAGCCTGGCCAGATGTCTTTCCACGACATCAATATGGTGCACGGTTCGCGCCACAACACTTCGGACCGACGCCGGGCCGGCTACGTGCTCCGGTTCATGCCGGCGACCTCTCACTTCGACCGGAACCTGGGTAATCAGTTGGGCGCCAAGTCCGGCGTCGTTGATTTCACCCAACGCGCGCTCTATCTCGTACGCGGCGAAGACAAAGCGGCCAACGACCTAAAAATCGGGCACGCCCACTAAGTGACCTCGACACCAACTGGCGATATTTGCAAACTTGACCACTGGCGAAACCTCCATCAACGAGTTCGCCCAGCTCTTCATCATGAGCCAACAGGCCCCTTCCAAGAACCTGAAAGTCTTGGAAGGGCAAACCGTTATAGTGGCATCGAGTGCTTTAGCTGCACCATTGCCGGTTTTCATTAGGTTTGGCGCAAGGGTCGCGACAACATCTCTAGGGAGCCGAAGGTCGGCTAGCTATTGCTTCGTCCCTTGAGGGCAGGAATCACCAAGACAGTTGCCAGCGCCATGCAGACCAACACGAGAGCGCCAAACTCCTGAAAACCAACGGGCTCGCCCAAGATAAGCGCGCTGGAATACGTGCCGATCACAGGCACGCCTAAGGTAGAAATGGCAGCCAGGCTCGCGGGAAAGGTGCGAACCGAGCGCAAGTAGGCCCATTGGCAAAAAATCATCGGCAAGGCCAGAACATAAGCCAGAGAGAAATAGGCCTGATTGCTGATCTGCGACCAATCTGGCGGGGGCTGAAAAAAGAAGGCACCGATGGCAATGGGAACGCCCGCGAGGGAGAGTTGCCACCCGGTCAATGCTGTAGTTGACGCAGACCATTGGAACTTCTTGAAGAATACCGTCCCCGTACCCCATGTCAGCGCCGCGCATAACATTAAAAGGGTTCCCATAGGCGCGGCTTGCAGGTCCATCAAATCGGGACCGATCAAAATGGCCAATCCAGATATGCCGAGGGCCAAGGAAATCAATTTCAGCTTGGTCAGAGGCTCTCCTAGGATAATTCTCGCCAAAACGGCAGCCCAGACAGGCATGGTGAAAGCGATGATCGAGGCCCGCCCTGCTGGCATCTGGGAAACGCCGTAGGCAGAGAACAAATGCCAGCCCAAAACACCAAAGAAGGCACACAGCACAAGCCGTGGCACCTCCCATACCGTCAACCGGACCCGCTGCCCCGAGAAGTAAGAGATGGCGAGCAAGCTGAACCCACCGCCGAACAAGCATAAGGTACGGAACCACCAAACGGGGATTTCCGAGAGCGCAATTTTCATGAACGGCCAGTTGGTACCCCAAAAAAAACTGAGCGCAGCCAACAAAGTGATGGAGCTGCCTGTGGCCATACGGGCCGTAGTGGTTGAAGCGGGAATGACCGTTGCCCCGGGACCTAAGCGCCCGTCTCCATTACCTTGCGGAGAACATGGCGGCGGTTTTTGGTAAAGGGTCGAATCTCCTCGGGCCAACGGCCTTCTTCGATGGCCTCTGCCCAGGCGTTAGACGTCAGCACCTCTGGGCTCTCGATCCAGTAGTAAGCGGCAAAGTTGGGCTCGTCGGGGGAATCGATCTCCTTGATCTCGCCGGCCATACTAAGTTTCAAAGCTTCCTTAGTGAGCCGCGTGATCTCGACCACGCCTGGAACTTTCATCAGCATGGGCACGTGTTCGGTGTCATAGACCTCGTTGAATAAATCCAATTTCTCTGGCTCCACGTCCATGGAGGCGATGAATAGATAGGGTGCTGGGGCCATTACGGAAATTCCTTAGAAAATTGTGATTGAAAACGAGCCACTGGGTCTAATTCATCGACGCGCCGCCGTCCACGGGCAAAATCTGGCCCGTAACCCAACGCGAATCTTCGCAAGCAAAAAACAGGGCCGCGGGCGCGACCATCTCCGGCTCGCCCAGACCCAGAAGGTGCTTGTCTATCATTGCCTGGTCTGGGCCTGAATCATTTCCCGCCGACATCAGCGCCTTGACTCGTTCGGTCATTACCGCGCCCGGCGCGATGGCGTTGACGCGGATCCCCTTCGGCGCGCATTGCACAGCCAGGGCCATGGTCAGCGTGACAATCCCGCCCTTGGCCGAGGTGTAGCCGTCGGCACCCACGGTCCCAATCATTGAGCGGATGGAGGCCGTGTTAATGATGGAGCCACCGCCTCTCATCGCCATGTGCGGGATTACGGATCGGCATGCTGCAAAGGGCCCAAACAGGTTAAGCGCGATAGCCGCGTCGAATTCATCCAGGGGCATGTTCAAAAGATGATCGTCCCGGGGTGTCGCCCCACCGGCGTTGTTGTACAAAATGTCAATACCGCCAAAGTCGGTGGCGAAGGTCTCCACGGCAGTTTCGATCCGACCGCCGTCGGTGACGTCAACGTTGAGAAACTTCGCCATTCCGCCCGCGGCTGTAATCTCGGCAGCGATCTGCTCACCCTCGTCGGTCTTAATATCCATGAGGCCGAGCGTCGCGCCCTCATCGGCGAACAGCTTGGCGCTGGCCCGCCCAATTCCCGACGATGCGCCCGTGATTAAGGCGACTTTTCCTTGCAGTCGTTTCATGGCTTGTCTCTTAATGCTTTCAGAACTGTCCTGTCATAGGACGGCGGCAATGATAAAAACAAGACCGAACGGAACGTTAAGATGAACTTCGACGCTTTGTTTGCGAAGACCGGCAACAAGGTCGTGCGTTGCGGCCTCGTCGGCATTGGAGATTTTGGTGCAAGTCTGCTTGCCCAAGCGGAACACGTGCCCAACTTGAAGATCGCGCTGATTTGCGACCGGGATCCGGCGCGCATGGCGGCGGCGGTAGCCGCTGCCGGCGCGGACGCTGCAGACATGGCCATAGTACAAGACATGGATGACGCGGACGACATTCAGCTGGACGTTCTGGTTGAAGCCACCGGCAATCCCGAAGCCGCCGCGGCAGTTGGCGAACAGGCCATTGATCGCGGCCAGCATTTGGTCATGGTTTCCAAAGAGGCCGCCATCGTGGCAGGGCCCATCCTGCACGCGAGGGCCAGCGCGAAGGGCTTGGTCTATACGGAAGTGGAAGGCGACCAGCCGAGCCTGCTGATCGGGCTCATGAGCTGGGCCAGAACCATCGGCCTGGATGTACGCGCCGCCGGCAAATCCAGTGAGTACGATTTCGTCCTCGGTCCGGATGATTCGGTCACCTGGAGAAACCAACGTCACTCGAACTCCGGTCTGACCGCCCTGTGGGAGCGCAACGATATGTCCTGGCAGGAACTGACTGACGCCCGGGAGGCCCGTGCAGAGAACCTTGGCTTGCCGACCCGCACGGTCCCCGACTTCTGTGAGATGGGCGTCGTCGTCAACGCCTCAGGCTTCACCCCCGACCGACCCGAGTTCCATAGGCCGATGTTGGGGTCAACTGAATTGGCTGTAGCCTTTAAGCGTAGTGCCGACGGTGGACTTCTAGCCTGAGATCGGCTCATCGACGTGTTTAACTGTCTGCGCCGCGCCGACGAGGCCAGTTTCGCCGGCGGCGTTTTCATCCTGGTCAATTGTCACGATGACAAGACCTGGGACTTACTTCGCGATAAGGGGCATATCGTCGCCGAAGATGCGGGCGTCGCCGTTCTCTACAACCCGCAGCACCTGCTGGGCATCGAGGCGCCGATCACCATCCTGGCGGCGGGGCTGTTGGGCATCCCCACTGGCGCTACCGATCCCAAACCCGTGGTCGATTTGGTGGCGCGAACAGACCGAGATTTCGCCGCCGGGGAGAGGCTTACCATCACGGACGCGCACCACCACGAAGTCGCGGGCCTAAAACCCGAACTGATCCCCGCCGTCCGCTTCGCAGCCGCCAATCCCTGTCCCTACTACCTGGCGACCGGCGCGCGGCTGCGCAAAGACGTGCAGGCCGGCACGCTGGTCACAGCGGGAATGCTGGAGATGAACATGGGAACCGTCCTCGCACGCCTGCGGGGAGAACAGGACCAGCATTTCGGGGTTAAGTAATGGTGCCTCATCTGAGACAGGAGAAGGAAAAACGCGTCGATGCAGACACGCGCCCTCCTTCTCTTGAAAGCATTGCCGGGTAAACCGCCTACTGCTTAGATGGATCCAACCGGTCGCCAAAGGGGCTATTATGAAAATCACCGCTGTTGAGACCATCCTGGTTGAAGAATTTCCCAATCTAACCTGGGTTCAGGTCCATACGGACGAGGGCCTGGTAGGCTTGGGCGAGACCTTTTTTGGCGCGCCTGCCGTAGCGGCACAGGCGCACGATTTCATCGCACCCTACCTTATTGGCAAGGACCCGCTACAGATCGAACGCCATCACGCAAAGCTCTTACCCTACGCAGGGCGCGGTGGGTCAGGCGTGGAAATGCGCGCCGCGTCCGCTATCGACGTGGCACTTTGGGACATCTTTGGCCAGGCCATCAATCAGCCAATTTATCAGGCGCTGGGTGGAGCAACGCGGGATGACGTGCGCATCTACAACACATGCGCCGGCTACCAGTACGTGCGTAAGGCGCCCGCCCAGGTAACCGACAACTACGGCCTTAACCTGCAAAATTCGCCCGGCCCCTACGAGGATCTGGAAGGCTTTCTCAATAATGCTGACGAACTGGCCCACTCGCTCCTGGAGATGGGCATCAACGGCATGAAGATCTGGCCCTTCGATTTCGCGGCCGAAGTTTCGGGCGGCCAATACATCTCCAATGAAGATCTGAAGACAGCGCTGGAGCCCTTTGAGAAGATCAGGAGCGCCGTCGGCGACAAGATGGAGGTCATGGCCGAGTTGCACTCCATGTGGAACGTCCCCATGGCAAAGCGCATTGCCAGCGCCCTGGAGGACTTTGATCTCACCTGGGTTGAGGACCCGGTATTCATGGACGAGTTGGAAAAGGTGGGCGAGGTGGTCGCGTCCACCCACACACCCATCGCCGTTGGCGAGCTTTTGGGCGGCAAGGCGCAGTTCCGTGACCTTTTGGAACAGGGCGTAAGCCTAGCGATCATGGACATCGTCTGGGGCGGTGGGCTGACGGAGGCGCGCAAAGTCGCCGCCTTGGCCGATACCTTCGGCGCGCCCTTTACGGGCCATGATTGCACGGGGCCGATCGCGTTGACCGCATCGGTACACATGACCATGCACGCGCCCAATGTCTTCATCCAGGAAATGGTGCGCGCCTTCTATTACGGTTGGTATCAGGACTTGGTGACGGCGCTGCCGCCGATTGCGAACGGACGCATCACCGCTCCCGACGGACCCGGCCTGGGAACGACGCTCAACCCAGACGTCCCGGCACGCGCAGACGCAACGGTCAAGATAACCACGGCCAACGATCTTTAACAGCGATCCTGATCGCCGCTGGTCGGGGTCTGAATGAAATCCTTGAGATTGCATTTCAGGCGGCCACTGCGCCCAATCTGACGAAGGTTCTGCACTTCCTCAACGAGATGCGACGGCAAGAGGACGTTTGCGGCTTACCCTGCCGCGTACGCTTTCAATCGCGCCTGGAAGGCCGACGCCTCTGCAACCCCCTTGTCGACGAGATGCGGCGGCACCTGACCATTCTTGATCATCAACACCTGTTCCACGTCCGATGCTCCGATGCCGGCGAAGCACTGATCGGTCCAGCACAAGGCGTGGGGCGTGAGGATGACGTTGTCGAGTTTTAGAATAGGATCGTCGGCGGACGGTGGCTCCGGATCTAGCACATCAAGACCGGCCCCGGCGATACTGCCGTCCGTTAGCGCCGCTAGAAGCGCTGTCTGATCAACGGTCGGCCCGCGCGAGGTGTTAATTAGATAAGCCGTCGGTTTCATCAAAGCCAAGCTTTTCGCATTGACGATATGCCGGGTCGCCTCGGTGAGCGGCGTATTGACGCATAGGAAATCGCTCTCGGCGAAGACCGTCTCCAGATCGACCAGTTCGACACCGATTTCCGCCGCAGTGGCAGGGTTACAGTACGGGTCGTGGGCTATGTGACGCATCTCGAAGGGCGCCGCCATGCGGAAGGCTTCGGCCCCGATATTGCCGATGCCAATCGATCCCAAGGTGCGTCCCACCAGACCCAGACCCATGTAGTCTGAACGCTTCGCAAATCCCGCAGGGCCCTCGCGGGTTAAGCGATCTTTGTCGAATAGCCTACCAGCCAGGGCCAGGACAAAGGTCATGATGGTGACGGCTACCGGGCGGCGGACGCCGTCAGGAGTAATGCAGACCCCGATGCCGGCCTTCGTACACGCGTCCACGTCAACGGTATCATAGCCGACGCCGAACCGCGCGACGATCGCCAGGCGGCCATCTTGCGGAATACTGCCGGCGTCAAAGATCGGTGTTAACAGGATCAGCGCGTCGAAGTCGGCGAGCGACGCGGCGGTCATCCGGCCGTCGACGGGATCCACGTAGGCGACCTCGACGTCGGCGGCGTTCTCAAGGGGCGAAAGGTCGAACATGGGATAGGCGGGCGATCCGTCCGACTTATTGAAGTCTCCGGACAAGGCTATGCGGAACGCGCTCATTTCTTTTTATCCCCCTTCGCGCCGCGCCGCGGCCTGCAGCCTTCACGAATGGCCGTTATACCCTCGATCAGAGCCTGCTGATAGACCCACAGATCACCGGCATAGCACAACACATCGTAACCCTTTTTATAGAGGGCAATGCACCCGGCCGGGTCGCCCGCTAAACGTCCTAAGGCCTTGCCATGTTTCTTTGCGGCCCGTTCGACGGCGCGGCAGGCCTTGAGAAATTCAGGATGGTCAAATTGCCCGTTGATACCCAGCGAGCAACTCAAATCGAAGTGCCCAATCCACAGGCAATCAACGCCCTTAACCGCGGCGATGGCGTCAATGTTTTTGATCCCTTCCTCGGTCTCAATAAGGGTAACGCAGGCGGTGCGGCGATTGGTAGCGGCTAAGACCTCGGCCGGGTCGCCGGGTTGATAGTGGTCATGGGCAATGGCCAACGCCACGCCTCGGCTACCTTGCGGCGGATATTTCATGCAGTCGATGATGTACTCGGCCTCCTCCTTCGAGGCGACCATGGGCAGGACTAGGCCATCAGCGCCGATGTCCAGCGCCCGGGCGATATGGTGGTATTCCTTGGATGGAGGACGGACAAGGGCGGGAATACCGCCGACCCGAAGCCCAGCAATGGCACGCTTAGTTTCAGAAATGCCGAAACCCGAATGCTCCATGTCCAGGAATACGAAATCGCAGCCCGCCGACGCGATGATCTGGCCAACGCCCGGCGAATTGAACTCAAAGATGGAATGGCCGACCTTCAGATTGTCGGACGCGAGAAGTCGTTTCAGATTGACAGCCGCCATGGCGTCCCCCCTGATCAATTTGATCTGATTGTGATTATGTGATCCCTACTACACACCATCCGGTGTCAATAAGAAACGGCCATGTTCAATGGTTTTCTAGGAGGAAATCCCGTATGCCGACCATCCAATCCGTCGAAGCGCGTCTGTTCGCCGTACCCTTGGCCGAAGTGCTTTCCGACGCCAAACACGGTGACCACACGCATTTTGAGCTGATCACCGCGACGGTTCGATTGGACGATGGGGCGGAAGGCACGGGTTACACCTACACGGGCGGGCGCGGCGGCCAGGCCGTCCTGGCCATGATCCGTCAGGACCTTGGCCCGTTTTTGATCGGCCGTGACGCCGCCAAAGTCGAAGTGCTTTATGAAGAGATGCAATGGCACATTCATTATGTGGGTCGGGGCGGCATCGCGTCCTTCGCCATCTCGGCGGTGGATACCGCACTTTGGGACATTCGCGGCAAACAGCGGGATGAACCTCTTTGGAAAATGGCCGGCGGGACTTCCGATCGATGCAAGGCCTATTGCGGTGCCATTGACCTCAACTTCCCCATGGAAAAACTTCTGGCCAACATAGACGGTTATTTAAAAGCGGGTTTTAATGCCGTGAAGATCAAGGTTGGACGTTCCGATCTTTCCGAAGATGTGAGACGCGTCGCAGCCGTAAGGGATCTGATCGGTACCGATATTACATTCATGGTCGATGCCAACTATGCCATGAGTGTTGAAAAGGCCATTACTGCGGCGAACGCCTTTAAACCATATGATATCACTTGGTTTGAAGAGCCCACGATACCTGACGATTACGCCGGTTACGGAAATATTGCCGATGCGACGGGTGTGCCCCTGGCAATGGGAGAAAATCTGCACACCATTCATGAATTCGGTCATGCCTTAAAGCATTCGAAATTATCATTTATTCAGCCGGATGCTTCGAACTGCGGCGGTGTTACCGGATGGCTACAGGTCGCCAAACTGGCTCGACATTACGATATCCCGGTGTGCTCGCACGGAATGCAAGAGCTTCATGTCAGTCTCTTATCCGGACAAGAAGACGCAGGCTGGCTAGAGGTTCATAGCTTTCCGATCGATACCTATACCCACCGACCACTGGTCGTCAAAGACACGCTCGCCGTCGCGCCTTCGGATCCAGGCATTGGCGTGGTATTCGATTGGAATGCCTTAGCTCCCTATGAACTTACTGCCTCAGTTTGATTCTGGTTTCAGTGTCGGCTGCTTTGCGGATGAGAATTGTTCGGTATAGGAAGTTTACGCCTTGGATAATCGGCGCAGGAGCCTAGAGAATAACCTTCATTGATTGGGCTAAAATAAACTTTTTACTTGATCGAACACCGTAAATGCGTAGAGATCGGTCACATCGTTGAAACCCATTCCATCATTTGGACGTAATTTCACAGGGAGATTAAAATGAATTACGCTAAAACGATTGGCTTGGCAGTTACTGCAGCGGCTCTTTCCGCTGTTATGGTAGCCGGTCCGGCCGACGCGAAACGCCTCAAATGGAAGCTTCATAGCGCGTGGGGAAGTAGCGTTCCTCACCTAGGAACCTCTGGACAGCGGTTCGCCAAAAATATTGGTCGTATGTCTGGCGGGAATTTCTCCGTTAAATTTTATGAGCCAGGCGCTCTTATCCCGGCAAACGAAGGCTTTGATGCGACCTCCAAAGGCTCCATCGATATGGCTTGGACAACCGCTGGCTACGATGTGGGCAAGTATCCTGCCCTCGCGTTCTTTACTGCCGTGCCTTTCGGCCCAAGCATGGGTGAATTCTTCGCCTGGAAAAAATTCGGTGGTGGCGATAAAATTCAACAACGCATTTACGCCAAACACGGCATCCATCAGATGGACTGCTTTGCCATTGGCCCAGAGACCTCCGGTTGGTTCAAGAACGAAATCAAGGAACTTGATCAGCTTCGTGGCATGAAAATGCGCTTCTTCGGCCTTGGCGCCCGCGTCATGCAGAAGATCGGCGTCTCCACCCAGCTTCTGGCTGGCGGTGACATCTTCCCGGCGCTGGAAAAAGGCGTCATCGACGCGACCGAGTTTTCCATGCCTGCCATGGACATCAAGTACGGCTTCTATCAAATCGCCAAAAACAACTACTTCCCGGGCTGGCACCAGCAAGTTTCAGTCAGCCAACTTCTGACGAATAAAGCCAAGTTTGATGGTCTTTCTGACGCTAACAAAGCCCTCCTTGAAGTGGGTTGTGGCGACAGCATTCACCACACCTACGCAGAAACGGAATATGTTAATCCGTTCGCGATGGTGGAAATGGGTGAGAAATACGGTGTGATCACCCGTCGCTGGAGAGATGACCAGTTGGCCGTATTCGAAAAAGCCTGGAACGAAGTGGTTGCCGAAGACTCCAAGAAAGATGCTCTCTTTAAGGAAGTTAACGACAGCTACGCCAAATTCCGGAAAGCTTATGGCAAGTGGGGTAGTGCTCAAGCCCTCGCGTCGACCTATCTCAAATAATCGGATAGGTTTCGCTTAAACGATACTGCGAAGCGGCCGGCTCCCATAAACGGGCGCCGGTCGTTTTGTGGTAACTATTTTCATTTATTGATACTAAATATTTTAGGGCTTCGAGTTGGGGTTGGGAGTTAGTGCATGAACGCCATTGTTAGATCTTTTTCGCGTGGGGGTGCTGGGCTCTATGCACTCATACTTATCGCGCTGATCGCCGTTGGGTTTTCGTACATTAATGGCCTGAACGCCGAAGCCCAGGAGGAGTTGCTCTATCTGGTTCAGGACTTCCTCCCGATTATCATGTTTCTGTCACTTGCCTTCCTTTTATTTTCGGGATTTCCGGTCGCTTTCATTCTTGGGGGATTAGCTCTGCTTTTCGGGCTCATTGGCTATTTCCTCGACATGTTTTCGCTGATCGAATTCTTCAACTTCTTACCGCGAATTTGGGGCACCGCAGCGGAAAATCTTGTCCTAGTCTCAGTTCCAGCCTTTGTGTTCATGGGCGTCATGATGGAACGCTCCGGTGTTGCCGAAGACTTGTTATATTGCGTTCAGGTTCTATTGAAAAAGGTACCAGGTGCCCTGGCTCTTGCCGTAACAATTATGGGTACAGTACTCGCTGCCATGACTGGCATCATCGGCGCCTCGGTAACCATGATGACCGCTCTGGCCCTGCCGACAATGATGCGTCAAGGTTACAGCAATGCGCTCAGCTGCGGCACCATCGCCGCTTCCGGCACGCTCGGCATCCTGATCCCTCCCAGCATCATGCTGATCATCATGGCTGACCTATTGGCCGTGTCGGTAGGTAACGTGTTCATGGCCGCCGTTGTCCCAGGCCTCTGTCTCGCCGCTCTTTACCTCATTTATGTACTGGTGGCTGCGACTTTAAAGCCCGAGATCGCACCGCCGTTGCCGCCGGATCTCTTGGACGTACCAAAGCACGAATACCCTGGTATGATTTTCAAAAGTTTTTTGCCGCCGGTACTCCTGATTTCCTTGATCAAGGGCTCAATTCTTCTGGGTTGGGCGACACCCAGTGAAGCTGGAGCAGTCGGTGCATTCGGCGTCATGGTCTTGGCCTTTTTCTACGGCCGACTAACCAAGGACATGGTGCAAGCGGTCTGCCACACGTCCGCCCGAACCGTTGCAATGATCTTTTTCATAATCGTCAGTGCAACTTGTTTTGCCTATGTCTACCGGTCCCTTGGCGGTGATGATATTGTTGAACATCTTATCCTTGAGGCAGGTCTGGATTCATGGGGGCTTTTAATCCTGATCATGGTCATGACCTTTATGCTGGGGTTTTTCCTGGACTGGATCGAAATTACACTGATTGTGCTCCCGGTTTTTGCCCCTCTAGTCGCAGGAATGGATTTCGGCGACCATATCGCATCGCAGAACATCATTTTCTGGTTCATTATCCTGATGGCGATCAACCTGCAGACGTCTTTCCTTACGCCACCTTTCGGGTTCGCACTTTTCTATTTGAAGGGCATAGCGCCGAAAGAGATCAAGATTCAAAGCATATACAAGGGTATCATTCCTTTCGTACTATTACAGTTGATTGGATTATTAATGGTGATATGGAAACCCAATTTAGCTCTGTCGCTGATGCGCGCAGTCTACGAGTGATAAGGGGACACGTCTGATCATGAATGAGACATCAAATCCTGAACTGGTAGAGTCGGTTCGCCATTTGTCGGAAGATGAATATCCGTTCGCGCTTCAATTGTCCGAAAAACTGAGGCTATTTGTCGACCGGATAGGTCGCTTTGGGTCATGGTTCATATTACCATTGGTATTGATCACGACTTTTGATATGGGCCTCCGCAAGACTGGTGAAGTGCAAATCTGGATGATCGAGAACATCAGCGAATATTTTGGCTCGACCATGCTCCAGGAAATGGAATGGCACTCCCACACCATTCTATTTACCCTTGTCTTAGGCTACGGGTATATATGGAACACTCATGTTCGTGTCGATCTTGTCCGGGAAAATTTAACCTTCAAGAAAAAAGCCTGGCTGGAGTTCCTGGGGCTCAGTATCTTCTATATCCCATTTTGCTGTATTCTTTTGTATTTCGCAGCCGTCTACTCCTACGACGCGTTTATGATCAACGAAGCCTCAGCTTCCTTGGTCGGCCTGTCTCATAGGTTTCTCATCAAGGCCTTCCTTGCGGCCGGCATCCTTGTTGCCATCATAGCCGGTGCTGCGGTCTGGCTTCAGGTCGCCATGATCCTTTTTGGGCCACAGAATTGGCGTTATCCGCTGATGACGGTCGAATGGCCGGAAGAGACCGGGACCATGGTTGAGGGCAAGGAAAGGCTCGATCTGGAAAAAACAGAAGATCTCATCGAGATGAAGGCGCGAGAGCGTGCGGAACGTGAGGCTCGAGCGCAAGCCAGTTAGCTTTTTAACCCTGTTGGATCCAGGCGATGCCTGACGCGAAAAGAAAAGATCTCGACTGGGAAGGCATGTTTCGGAAATACATCTGGAATGCGAATACTACCCCATATCTTATACCCGTCTCGGAACTGAACCAACGCCAGGCAAATAGTGAGATTCGATTTTACTGCTGGTTCTTGATTATTCTTTTCGGAGTTGTAACGCTAACGTCAATAAAAGGTGGTTCGGAGAACGGCATCGTGGGGGCTCCCTATTATGGGTTTTCAGTAGTCTGTGCCGCCATTTTATTCGGAATTGTGAAGACCTATCCCGCAGCACTCTATTTAAGTGCTACTCCACTAGTTAGCCTGGGGTACTTATGGCTTTACGGAATTGGAACCGAGCGACAATTAGGGGATTCCATTATTGTAACAGTATTACTTCTCGCCTTTTTACGTTACTCAATCCGCATCGTCGCTTTGGCAAAGGCCTACCCAAACCTTTCCACATCACCGTCAAATGAAGTTTAAGCAATGACGACATTAGGACTTCATGGCTCCAAAAATCATGGTGCCAAGAACCCTCTTTGGCTCCATGCCCGGATCTACAAAAGTCATGGTCTGATTTATGGTACGGCGGTTGTTTTATGGGGTATGGCGGTCGTCTTTATTCCTGGGGATTGGTCGCTGTTTTGGCTAATTATGATCTGGACCATCG
Organism: uncultured Magnetovibrio sp.; assembly: GCA_964576415.1. GTDB lineage: Bacteria > Pseudomonadota > Alphaproteobacteria > Rhodospirillales > Casp-alpha2 > UBA3470. The sequence continues at coordinate 13,912 of CAZNWX010000022.1, forward strand.
CTTATATGGTTCATTTCTTGATATATAAATGCGCTCACGTTGATGAAAGTTGGGTTGCGGAGCGGGTCGAACGGCTCACAGATGAAGCTAAAGATTTGAGCCACATCGAGACAATCCGCGATGATTACACGGGTCTCACTCGTCAACGCCGATCAACGCTACATACTACAAATAGCACCTGATCAACTAACCACAAACGAACCGAGTGACCGACGATCGATCTCGATGCCAAGGCCAGGCCCAGTGGGTATGGTGACCCAACCTTGATCGTGTTCGATTGGAGATTTCATAATGGCTTGGCGGGCAGGGTGCTCAGAACGATCGAACTCGAGGATCGGTTCCCAGGGCACCCGTCCAGGCGGGTTGTGAGGGAGAGCGGCCAACAGGTTGAGTGCCGCCGCCAAACCGATACCGGTGCCCCAGACGTGCGGCACCATGCGAATGCCAAAGGCGTTGGCCATGTCGGCAATCTTCTTACATTCGCTCAAGCCTCCCGCAGCGCAGGTGTCTGGCTGCAGATAATCCATGGCACCCCGGCGGATCACCTCGCGAAAGCCGAACCGGGTGTATTCCGTCTCGCCACCGGCTATGGGAATGGAGGTGGCGGACTTCACCGCGATGTAGCCATCCAGGTCCTCCGGCGGCACCGGCTCCTCAAACCAACGTATATCCAGATGCTCAACAGCCTGAGCTAAACGGATGGCATCCACGGCGTCATAACCGTGGTTGGCGTCCAACATCAGTTCAATATCCCAACCGATGGTCTCGCGGACCTTCTCGATAAGCGCCGTATCGTCGGCCACGTTGAAGCCAATTTTCAGCTTCATTGCTGTGAACCCTTCGGCCTTGTAGCCAGCCGCCTCCTTGACGATGTAGTCCATGGGATCGCCCGTCCGGGTCCGGTAGGTGCCGGTCGCGTAGGCGCGCACCGACGTCCGGAGCGGCCCACCCATGAGCTGATGGATGGGGGCGCCGAAGTGTTTGCCCTTGATATCCCAAAGCGCTATGTCGATACCACTGATGGCGCAGATGGGCACGCCTTTCTGGCCCTGGTCGCGATATGCGGCATAGAGGTCTTGCCAGATCTTATCCGTGGCAAGCGCCTCGGCGCCGATGAGCCAAGGCTTGTAGGCTTCCACCATGGCCGCCGCAGGTCCGGCTGGACCGAAGCATTCGCCCCACCCCACGAGCCCCGTATCAGTCAACACCTCCACGATGC
>CAZNWX010000023.1:0-14914 GCA_964576415.1 uncultured Magnetovibrio sp.
GGCGCGGCGCGGTTTTTGCCGAAAGCGCCTTCGCCCGCCAGATCGCGCGGATCGAGGTCGGGCTCCAATCCGAGCCGGTCCGCGTCGGCAATTTGGATAGTGTGCGTACCTACGCCGACGTGCGCGATGCAGTGCGGGCCTATTGGCTTTTGCTGGAGAAATGCCCGCCGGGCGAGGTCTACAACATTGGCGGTACGCGTACCCTAACCATTGGCGACATTCTTGAAATACTAAAATCTATGGCCCTTGTGCCTATCGAGCACGTGGTTGACCCTGACCTGCTTCGGCCGTCCGATGTCACCCTACAGGTGCCGGATATCTCACGATTTCAGAAAGCCACTGGATGGACGCCGGAAATTGAGTTGGAGCAGACCCTGGGTGATCTTTTGAATTACCATCGCCAAAGCCTTGCCGCTGGAGTTATGGTATGAGCCTCATTGTTGCTCGCGCACCCTATCGGATCTCCTTTTTTGGCGGTGGTACTGACTACCCTGACTGGTACCGAGAGGAGGGTGGCCAGGTGCTATCGACCAGCATAGATAAGTATTGTTACGTCACGTGTCGATATTTTCCTCGGTTCTTTCCCGCCCAGCACCGGATCGTCTGGTCCAGTATCGAAGTCGTTGCCTCGATCTTCGATATTCGTCATCCAGCAGTTCGTGAAGCCCTGGTGATGCTGGGGTATGACGATAGCCGGGGTGTTGAGTTGCACCATTATGGTGATCTGCCAGCACGGAGCGGCATGGGTTCGAGTTCGGCGTTCGCGGTTGCCCTGATCATGGCCCTGGCGGTGTTGAAGGGCCGGGTTATGGACGCTGAAGAATTGTACCGAAGTGCAACCACGTTGGAACAAGATCGGTTGGGCGAAAATGTCGGCTCTCAAGATCAGATCGCGGTCAGCTGCGGGGGCATGAACTATATCCGCTTCGGGCCGGGCGATGACATCGATATCCTGCCATTTTCTATGGATACTGAACGGAAGCAGGAGCTGAACCGTAATTTGATGCTGTTCTTCTTAGGGCGCAAACGCTTCGCTTCCGACATCGCCGCTGAGGTGATTTCCAATTTCCGCCGCAAGAAGTCGGAACTGCGACAAATCCATGCTCATGTGGATGAAGCTGTGCGTATTCTTGGCGACGACGGGGATATGGACGACTTCGGTCGGCTTCTGGACGAGACCTGGCAGCTCAAGCGGTCGCTTGGCAAAAGCGTCACTAGTGCCGCCATCGACGAGGCCTACGCTCAAGCTTGCCGGGCCGGCGCATTGGGTGGGAAACTGCTCGGTGCCGGGGGCGGCGGGTTTATGCTGTTGTATGTACCGGAGGACGCGCAGCCGGCTGTACGGAAAAGCCTCAGACAATTTCTTGAGGCGCCGTTCCGTTTCACCGAGACGGGGGTTGCCACGTATGGTGACGGGGCTGAAGCGTTGGCGAGGGGTGTATGACCGGTCATCCGGGAATCAGCGTTGAGGACTACGAAGACCATATGCCGCTGGCGAAAGTCGAGACGGAGGCTGGCGATATCGGTTTCTTCGTGCCGTCGCGGATGGCAGCCTTCCGCGTTCAGACGCTGTTCACCAAGGAACCTGACACCATTGCCTGGATCAACAACTTCGAGTACGGCGCTACGTTCATTGATGTGGGTGCCAATGTTGGTATGTATACGATCTGGGCGGCCAAGCGAAACAGCGTTCGTGTGCTCGCGTTCGAGCCGGAAGCCCAGAACTACGCGCTTCTTAACCGTAATATCTGCCTCAACAGTCTGGAGGGTCGTGTCGCCGCCTATTGTTTAGCGCTTGGCTCACTGGACGGCTTTTCCATGCTCAATATCACCGATACTCGTATCGGCGGCTCCTTCAGTATGCTAGCCAATCATGCTAGTGGCGCACCGGAAGATAAGGAAACATTGTTCCTTCAGGGCTGCGTTTCTACCCGTCTGGATCGATTCTTCGCAAGTGGCGATGTGAGGAAGGATGGGCCGGTATATCTGAAGATCGACGTTGATGGGATCGAGCATGAAGTCCTAGCTGGAGCGCGGGATTTAATCGCCGATGCGCGGCTACGTTCGGTGTTGGTGGAACTTGATCCTGGGCGCACAGAACACCAGAGGGCCTTCCAGGGCCTTTTGGCAGCGGGGCTGTCCCCGGATAAGGCCAGCCAGCTCCGTTGGGATTCGGATTTGAGTGGCAATTCCATTTTTTGGCGGTGATGATTAGACTTTGACGGTTAGGCGACGTTGACGTTGAACATGAGAATATTGCGCTGTGTGACCTCCGGGCCGACCGTATCGACGCCATGGAACGAGCGGTCTGAGCGCACGAAGGCGAGGAACGAATTGGCGTCGAACGGCACTTGGACGGCCACGTCAAAATCCTCGCGATAATAGCGGTCACGGCCGGTTAGCGAATCGGCACGGTCGGGTTTCGGTGTCAGGATCGTCGTTCCGTAGGGTGATTCCTGGCTTGCGTCCGGCAGGTAGAATAGTCCAGCCACAAGCTTCTGGCGCACATCGACGTGGGGAGGTAGCTCGTAGCCGGCGAGATCGCGAGACAACAACCACTTGCCAAAAATGTTTACCGGTTGCTCCGGTTGGACCGATTCCGCTGGCACTTCTAGGTGCGGGCGGAATTTCGCAATGAGAGCCTGTGTCAGCTGTTTTGTGATGCCCGGCTCAGTGACCTGTCGCCAGAAAGCTTGTGCCGGCGTCGGGAGCCGGCTGATATTCGACGGGTCGTCGAACCGGAGCGCACCACGTCGCACCTCATTGCCTATTAAGGTGTAGTACTCGGCGGTGGAAAAATCATAGGATGAGTTGACGGGGAGTTGGCCGACGAGGAGTTCGTAAAAATCCGCGGGAAATACTTCATCAATCCGAATCAGCGCGAAGGGTGATGTCTCTATAGCCGCCGCCGCGATCTTTTCCCCTACGTGTTGCCATGCAGCTGCCACTTGGGCTTCGTCGGTGATGGACGCCAGAGGATTGTTACTCAATGGTCTCCTCGCAACCGTGATCGGGGGCAACGCCCGTTTAAGGCTGGCGGACAAGCCCGCCAACACTGATCACGCTAAGCAACAGTTTTCACCAAACCAACATAATTCTACTACGCACCAGTCTCCAAAGCATTACTAAAAGCTGATGAGAGGCAGATTAAATATTTCTATAATGCTATCTTGCATTACATACACATCTCTTAGGCTTTTGGCATGTGTCGGTCATTCGAATGCACAAATTGCCGCAGGTCGTGTCTTTACGACAAACCTTGCAACAGGTTTGTACTTTAGAGGAAATAAGGCATTTGCTTGGCCTCCAATCCCCAGGACATACGAAATGGCCTGTATTGGGCACGCTTGGCGATCCTTGGGTCGGCGTTGTGGGCAATAGGTCGATGATACATATTTTGGATCAGCATGTTCTAAGAACTATATTAGACGTATCAATACAACTGGCCTAACATTGCTGAAAGTCAATGAGAGAGAAGCTGGAAACCATGACCGCATTCGAAGCTGCGGCGCCACTTGTCTACTCGCAAATTGAGGTGCAACCGCGTGCGGGGACACTTGGTGCTGAAATCAAAGGAGTCGATTTATCAGCTCCGATGGATGCCGCGCTCTTTGCCGACATTGAGCAGGCATTCCACGAGCATTTGGTGATCTTTTTACGCAATCAGTCGATTTCGCCAGAGGACCTGCTTGTATTTTCCAAACGTTTCGGACCAGTTGAACCACACCCGTTGGGGTCGCGGCGTGGTCTAGATGATCACCCGGAAGTGATGATCTTGGAGAACAAATCGGGGAAGCTTGGGCCGCGGAACGATTTTTGGCATTCCGACATATCATTTGATGCCAAGCCGCCGCTTGGCTCTATTCTTTATGCGATCAAGGTCACCGAAGGACGGGCCGATACTATGTTCTGCAATATGTATGAAGCGTATGAGGGTTTGTCGGTGGGGCTACGCGCACAGCTTAATGGCATGCGGGCGATGCATTCAGCCGAGCAGTTGGTGCAGGAGGTACCAAACCGGCTTTCGGTTGACGTTGCACCACCGGCGGTACCGCATCCTGTCGTGCGCACGCATCCAGGCACTGGCCGTAAAGCGCTATACGTCAATCCGCATTACACGATCAACTTTGAAGACTGGAGCGAGGACGAGAGCAAACCGTTACTTGATATGCTGATTGCAAAGGCTACTCGCCATGAGAATATCTATCGGCATCAGTGGCAAGTTGGCGACGTGTTGATGTGGGATAACCGCTGTGCGATGCACTACGCGGTCCGCGACTACGACGACACCATGCCACGGTATTTGTACCGCACGACAGCAGCCGGTGATATTCCGGTTTAGGTAACCGCGCCGATGGCGCGGGCCGAGCGGCGAACATTGCAATATAAACAAGGGAATTAAAAAATGACCGTCGACATTAAGCCATTTGACGCTGCACATGGCGCAGAAGTCCACGGTGTCGATCTCTCCAAGCCGATTGATAATGAAAATTTTGAACGGATCGAGCAGGCTTACAATAAATATGCGGTACTTTTGTTTCGTGACCAGGCGATCAACGAGGAGCAACATTTGGGATTTAGCCGACAGTTCGGCGAACTCGAGGTCCACGTTCTTGATCAGTATTTACACCGCAATCATCCCGAGATTCTAGTTGTATCGAATATCAAGGAGGGTGATCGTCACATCGGAATCTATGATGCAGGCCGATATTGGCATACAGACCTTTCCTATATGAAACGACCAAGCCGTGGCTCGCTGCTTTACGCCATTGAAGTGCCGCACGATGACGAAGGTACACCGCTCGGCGACACACTTTATACAAGCTCAGCCGCTGCCTACGACGCACTGCCGGAGAAGATGCACAAGTTGATCGACGGACTGAACGCCGAATTCTCGTTGGCCAATCGGCACGCTAAGTTGATTGCCGACGGTGATACGGAGGCAGTTTTGAGCGACAAGCATGAACAGAAAGTGCCTCCGGTCGTGCACAAGGTTGTGCGCTCGCACCCAATAACGGGGCGCAAGTCGATCTATGTCAACGAAGGGCAGACCGCAAAGATTCTTGGTATGCCCGACGACGAAGCGCACGACCTCTTAGAAAGTCTGTTGGCGCATGTGAGCAAGGACGAATTCATCTATCGCCATAAGTGGCGTGTTGGCGACGTGCTGATGTGGGACAATATTCCGACGCAGCACCTCGCGATCTGTGATTATGAGCTGCCTCAGCGGCGGCTGTTGCATCGTACAACACTCAAAGGTGCAACACCGATCTAAGAGAGATGGTGACTGATATGACGGTGACCACGAGCGCAACTGAGCAACTGGCGCGGCACATTGTTGCTACTGGCTATGAAGACTTGCCACGTAATGTCATCGAGACGGCAAAATGGTTTCTGCTCGATACAATCGGCACGGCTTGGGCCGGGACGAATGCGCCTGGCGCGGAAGAATTGCGCCGCACTGTTTTTGCTGATTGTGGTGATGGTGCCGCTAGCGTTCTCGCATCCAGCAAGAAGCTGCCGCCTGGTTCGGCGGCCTTACTCAACGGTATGTATGCCGGTGCGCTCGATTATGACGGTGTCTATGAAAGAGGCTCAGTGCACCCAGATATCGTGACGTTACCTGCTGCGCTTGCGCTTGCCGAGGCGCAGCATGCGAGCGGGCAGGACTTCCTGACAGCGTTGGCCATTGGCAACGATATTGCTTGCCGGTCGGGTGGGGCCATGGCCGGCAACAAAGGCTGGTTCAACACTGCAACACATGGAGTGTTTGGTGCTGCTGCTGCCGCTGCGAAACTGCTCGATCTTGATGAAGATGCGACAGCACATGCGCTGGGGCTCGCTTTTGCACAAGCTTCCGGCACACAGCAGGCGCTGGTAGAAAAAAGCGTCGTCAAGCGGATGCTTTCCGGGCTTGCGGCGCGGGCCGGGGTCTTTGCAGCCCAAGCCGCAAACAATGGAATCACGGCACCCCGCGAAGTCTTTGAGGGCAAGTACGGATTCTACGCCCTTTATGGCGAGGGTGAGTCGACGACGTTGCTTGAGAAGTTGGGTGAACACTTTGTGACGACGCAAACAGTTACAAAGAAATATCCAAGCTGCACCGCAAACCACGTTGCGATCGACGCGGCTCTTGTGCTGGCAAAAGAGCACGACCTGAAGGACGAAGATATTGATGCGATCACCGTAACCATTTCTCCTTTTATGGACGGCCTGGTCGGTGGAAAATTCGATGCGGGCGTCAATCCACAGGTCGCCGCACAATTTTCAGTACAGTATTCGATCGCATGTGCGATACAACGCCGCGAACTTGGCATCGCGGAAATCCAACCCGATGTCATTGCCGATCCGGCGATCAATACCCTGGTTAAGAAGATAAAGGTTGTTGTCGAACCCGACTGGCCAGGTAAATTTGCGCCCTGCGACCTGGAAATCCATGCAGGCGATGGCCGTCGGCTGACCCACCACGCCGCGCATACGCCAGGCACGCTCGAAAATCCAATGAGCATGAGTGATCTAAAGGCTAAATTCAGTGACTGCGCCGCGTCCGGCGTTATTCCGATGAACGAGGGCCAGCGAAACACGGCCATTGAAACAATGTTGACGATCGAAACAGTCAAGGACATGGCGGAGGCTTTGGACTTCGCGAGGGCCTAACGGTGGAACAACGCAGGGTATCTAACTTTCATTGTACCATCCGGGTTGTGGACAGCATTGCCTGACAGCACACCTTGCAAGGCCATGACTGCTTATGGCTATTCCCTGACTTTACAACCGCGACGAGTTTTGGGCGGCAATAGCTTCAAAACTGGACATTTCATTGCCAAACTTTACCTATGCTCTAAACGAATTTCAGGCCTTCATTTAAGCTGTGATGAGCATCACACTGGCGCTGAGCACCCATAATATATCTCGTATAAAGCTAACATATCGGCTTTATTGGGACTACTTCACGCAGCGGTAGCTAATCGTGTTGATGTCTGCACTAATTTCTGCAGGCTTTGAAGGCTATTACTATGGAATGTTATGAATAAAAGCATCATCTTCTCGGTGTTTGTTGCACGAATATTGCTATATACGCCGTTCTTTACGGTTGCTGGCTGTATTCCAGTGTTGATAGAGGAATGGCACATTAGTGCAACTCAAGCGAGTTTCATTGTGTCTAGCTTCTATTTTACCTATGCATTCTCGTTGCTGGGATTTTCTTGGCTCAGTGATCAAATCGGGGCAAAAAGGTCGATATCGATCTCCGCTTGGGCAACCGCGCTCGCTTGCACCGCCTTTGCATTCTACGCTGAGGATTATGCCTCTACTCTTATTCTCTACGGTCTTGTTGGTCTTTGCCAGGGTGGCGTATATACCCCGTTGATCGTTCTCTTTAGAGAGAATACACCCGCACAAAATCTCGGCACCGCTATCGGATGGCTCGTCGCTTCAACTTCAATTGGTTACGCGGCATCGATCGGCTTAACAGGCTTATCGGTAGGCCTTTCTGGCTGGCGTTTAGCATTCGTGACGACCGGATTGCCGCCAGTTATTGGTACCATCATTTTATTGGTGGCGATTAGATCCGTTCCTAACATTGTTCATAGCCGCGCATCGGGGAGCGGTCTCTGGCAGGAACTACGGACAAATAAAAGCGCCAAGCAATTGCTTGGCGGGTATACTTCGCACAACTGGGAACTACTCGGCATGTGGGCCTGGGCACCGACATTAATAACTGCGAGTTTCGTTCTAACCGGGAAAACGACAGCTATAGCAACCCAGTTGAGCGCCCATTTTATCACGATTTTACATCTCTTCGGCGCCGTTGCGGCGTATACCATGGGGCGACTATCAGATCGGTTTGGACGCCGAACAATCTTGATATGGGTTGCATCGATCGCTACTGGTTTTTCCTTTAGCGTAGGCTGGTTTGTTGAGCTCACGCCCTATCTGATTGCAGTTCTCATCATTGTCTACTCGTTCTTTGCAATTGGCGATTCACCAGTCCTCACGACAGCAATAGCGGAGAGAGTTGAGCCGGCCTGTCTTGGGGCTATATTTGCGGTTCGCTCGTTGATTGGATTTATCGCCGGTGCTATTTCGCCGGTAGTTGTCGGCTTGGTGATCGATGTACTGCGCGCCGAACAATTTGACGATACATTGGTCTGGGGACTGGCATTTTCCACCTTGGGATTTGGCGGTTTGATGGCGGTTTTCTTTGCTAGCAGACTTCCTGAACTCCCTAAGAGCTAGCGCCTCTCTCGGTCACGTAATCGCTGAGCTGTCTCAGATATAAATTTCTTGGGGATTTTAGTGTACGTATGAATGAAGTTAGGTCAGGGCGAACAAGATAATGGCGGACAGGGTGGGATTCGAACCCACGAAGGGCGTTAACCCTTACTCCCTTAGCAGGGGAGCGCCTTCAGCCACTCGGCCACCTGTCCATCCTATTTAACCCATTGAAAGACCAAGTTATTTTTGCCAAGTGCCTTGTCGGGAATAAGGAACAGACGCTGAACTGGGTCCGAATGTGGGTCCGAATGTTATCTTAAAACCTATCTCGCTTCCCTATTTGGCCTGCCTCACCGCCTCGACCAACCGTTGCTCTTCTTATATGGCCGAGCGGTAGCTGACAAGAACACTTCCTTGGTTTTTCTGCCCAGCTACTAGCCGCCTACCCATCTCAGTGAATGAGGTGAAAGGGTCGGATCATGGCCGGATTGGATATATTAGCGGATCACTATAAGATCTCGTTGTTATTTAAAATGAGGGCAGGCGACTATGACCATGCAAACTGGTCGGTTTGATCTTTATGATTTCTTGGCCCGGCATAAGAGCGAGATTGTTGCCGAGGCGGAGACTATCGGTAAAGATCTAGCGATTCCAGATAAACTGCGAGATCGTCTCGGGTCAACGGGCGCGAACTCAGCTTTACCGGGAACATTGCGGCGTCGCTGCCTCGACGCGATCGATGACGGTATGTCAAGCATTCAGTCTCCGAAGGAGATCGGTGATGATATCCGCAGACTGGTCAAATCAGTATACGGTGATGAATACGACGCCGTTCCGACAAATTCTTGCGAGTCGGCCTTACTCGTAACCTACGACGCATTGCTGACGCCTCCGAAAGTTGGCCCAGGTGAGCCGTACCGTTCGCGCGTCGTCGGGTTAGTTGAACGACATGCCGAACATCATCTGAGTTACGGTCGCCCCTTCCCACCGCGATACAAAGATGGCTTTGCGGACCGTGGCGCCACTGCAGGTGAATTGGGACTGATCGGCCGTGCCCAGTATGCGACAGACTGCGTCATGGTACCGATGTCCGGCGCGCGTTATGAACTCCACGGTATCAAAATGCATCCCACCCCACTATTGATGGAAACGGATGCCGAGCGGACTACTGAAGCCATTAAGCGGGCGGCATCGATCCAAGCGTCCAACCTCTCTGGGTTCGTTACTTTGGGATACGATACTATCGGTTATGGCTACGGCGAAAAGGTCGATTGCGACGTACCGATGTTACAGAAAAACATCGGTAATTTAGCTGCCCTATGCGGTGTACCCTACATAACTGACAATGCCTGGGGTTTGCCTTTTGTTGGCGCTGATCTCCGTAAACTCGGTGCTGACGCAATGCTCTATAGCATGGACAAAGTCGGAGGGGCACCGACTTCAGGGCTGATCATTGGCAAGGAGTGGCCGATGGTGAATATTCGTCGTGCTATGGGGGTGCACGGGGAGAGATTTGGGACCCCCTCCGCTCACGGTAAGGGTCTGCATGTTCACGCTGACCCGGGCAAGATGTCGATGCTGGGTCTCCTCGCCGCGTTACGAATTTTGAAGGACGAACCCGAAAGTATAACTGCACCCATTGACGACATATTCGATATCGTCACGGACGAGCATTCGCGTATGAAAGGCAATTTACCCGATGGAATCGTAATTACGAAATCTTATAATTTTGGCGGTGTTGAGGTCAATTATGAGGGAACATGGCGAGCTTCCAACGGCGGGTCGAAGATCGGAATTCCGATTTTCAACAATGAGGACCGTGTTGCTGGTTCGAACATTCTTTCTCACGTGACCGCGGCTATGGGGATCCTGCCTGGGGTTACAGATGACGCCAATGTGATCATCAACCCGGGTCTCGGAACATCTGACAGTAATGGGCAGCTAATCGAAGAGAACATGCGCCTCGTGGCTCGCGGCATGTTTCGTGCCTTTGCGCTAATGGCCGATTGGGCCTGCCGGGTTTGAGTTCTCATAGAGAGAAAGATGACCGATGACATCAATCAAGATAAATCGGCTAAGACCCTGTGCATTTCTATTCACTACATCTTTTTAATCCTTTTTAGGTTACTGTCGCTTGATGGCGACGGGACGTATTATAGTTTACCAACTCTATAGAGGCCTGAAGTTGACCTAGCTTTTCAAGGTCACACTCTTAGTTAGTTTAGTCACAGTGTCAGTGATGGTGGCCGCACGGGCGACGTCCGGGAGGCTCCCGACATAAAACCCTACACAAAAAAACTGGGTCATAAACTGGGTCCAAAAGACCCAATGGGGTGTAGGTTTTGTCGGGATTTTTAGATGAGAATTGGTAGAAAACCGCAGAAAATGTGGACTCTACAAACTCTACAGCAGTCTTAGCAGGGGAGCGCCTTCAGCCACTCGGCCACCTGTCCGTTCGGCGCGTGTTGGCGGCCGAGGCCACCTTGCCCGGCATTTCTAGCGCCCCCGTTCGGAAGTATCAACCTGTATGGTGGAGCCTATTCCGTCGCGCCCATGTGTCTGCTCTCGTGGCTTTCATCGAAAGTTTTCGAGGTGGCCAAGCCCGGTGCGTCGACGCTGAGGCCATCCAAGGGCTCGGCGATGTTGAACGAGACGATGGCCTCGGTCATTAGTAGTAGATCGGCAAAGGCGATGGGAAAGACGCAGCGCGGGTGGCCCGCCGCGGCGTAGATAGTGTCGAAACGCTTTAACGATCGATCAATGACCATGGGGAGGCTTGCCGTCATCCCGATGGGTGCTACGCCGCCGATTGTGAACCCGGTGATGGCTTTGACCTCGTTGGCTTTGGGCCGACCGACCTTGCCTTCCAGAGAGAGGGCGGTGGGCAGGCTCTTCTCTAGGCATTTGTGATCGCCGGCCACCAGCGCCATGACGAAACGCTGATCGATGTTGAACACAAGGGATTTGACGATGGCGCCCAATTCACAGTCGATGGCGTTGGCCGCGTCCTTGGCGCTGCGGGCTGTGTCTGTGAGTTCAATGACCGTATCTTCCAGGCCGGCGTCGACGAGGGCGCCGCGCACCCTTTTTACTGCTTCGCGTTCCAAGAGGCTCATTGATTTTTAGAAAGTGACATGCTAAACAATATTGAAGAAATAAAACTGGTTCACGAGGACCTGACTATACGACCCCGCCACGCGGCGGCAAACTTTCTTGGAGATCCGAACCTTGGCCTCGTTGGCCGGTTCCGCCGAGCGGACCAGTGGGCTGGCCACGGCGACGCAATTGAAGGTGGCGAGAACCAGTCAGGAAAGCGTTGGGAGGATGTCTCGGCGTCGCGTGTTTAGCGTGATACCACACGTGAAGCGAGCCGACCATTATAGAAAAAGGCCGTTAAGCAATCATGGGTCGGATGCTACACTGTTCCGCAAGGGCTTCATCCGGGCACACCTAACAAGGGAGCGGACAGATGATGCGTGGCGGATTTTGGGTGGACGTGATTTTTGGTCTTGCCGTTTTGATCCTGGGCAGCGTTGCCGTCACGCAGGCGACGGCCGGGGATGTCCAGTTGGCACAGAGCAATACGGTCATGCAATGCATGGAGCGCTGTCTGCGGTCCGAAGGAAAATCGGAGAAGGCGAACTGTAAATCGCGCTGCGCGAACATTTCCTCACAACGCCGGCAGAAGCCCGATTGCATGACGGTTTATAAGCAGTGCCTGCAACCCTGCGGAACCAACAAAACGTGCCGGCGCGCCTGCAAGAAGCGATTGATGACCTGTTCCTAGGTGCCGCCGCGGCCTAAAAGCGGCTGCGCATGGTCTCAATCAAAAGGCGGGCCGACTTTTCCGGTTTCAGACCTGCCTTGGCGACCCATTCCAGGCATTGGTCGTAGTGATAGCGCGCCACGGCGATACGGGTTTTATCGGGCTTGCCATTGGCAGCGGCCAGGATTTTCTTGCGGTAATCAAGCAGCATGGCGGTTTTGGCTGCGACTGTGCGGTTAGCGTAGAGTGCGTCGCCCACATGCTCGGATACCCATTTGGCGGCGTCGTCCACGGTCCGCCGACCGGCGCTGAGGCGCGTGATGGCAGCGGCGGCGATGGCGCGCTTGAAGTCCAGCGACAGAGCCATGTGTGGCGTCTCCGATTAATACCTTGACCCGGATACGATCTCGAAGGGTCTACACGATCATGCTAATAGCGAAGTCCTTACGAGAAGTTAAGCGGGCTAGACGTCAATTCAGCGCGGCCGTCAGACGCGCATAACCCGCGTCGTCGGGCGGCAAGCCTAGGCGGATGAAGCTTGGGCGGTTGGCGAAGACGCGTGTCCAGACCCCCTTTGTGGCTAAGCGGGAGTGCAGGTTCGTTTCGCCCGTATTGTAGAGCCGAAAGAAATCCGTACCGCCGACGGCGGGCCCGGTCCAGGCCTCCATGACCACATCAAGACGCGCGGCATCTTTCGCCAACCGGCGGCGGGCTCTGCCAATCCAGTCCGGATCCGCCATGGCTAACGCACCGATGGCCAGGGCCGGCCCCGACACGGACCAGGGTCCCAAGGCCTCGGCCAGGGTTTCCAATTGCGCTGGCGCCCCAATCGCGAACCCGAGACGCACTCCGGCGAGGCCAAAGAATTTACCGAAGGACCGGAGTACGATAAGGCCGGTTTTGCCGGTCTGACCAACCACGCTGAGCGCCGGCTCCGTATCGGCGAACGCCTCATCGACGACCATCAACCGGTCGGCCCTGGCGTGGGCTGCCAACGCCGCCGGATCACGGCGGGCACCGTCCGGATTGTTTGGGTTGACGATGACGATGGTATCCGTGTTTCCTGGCAACGGGCCATTGACGGGTGCGTCGATAACCGCGTGACCGGCACTGCGCCAGCAATGGGCATGTTCGGAGTAGGTCGGCCCAATGACCGCGACGCGGCCCTTCGGTGTCAGGCGTGGCAGCCATTGGATCATTGCCTGAGTACCCGGACTGGCGACGATTGCAGCCCGATCCGGAACGCCGTAATAGGCCCGAGCGGCCTCTACCAGGTTCGCCTGGGTTCTCGTGTCGGGTAATCGGGTCCAGGCCTCGGGCGGGATATGACCGATGGGATAGGGGACCGGGTTGATCCCGGTCGATAGGTCCAGCCAATCCGCTTTCGGGATACCATAGTGCTGGGCGGCCGCGTCAAGGTCGCCGCCGTGAGCTAGACGTTCAACCATCTCCGCGGTCGGTTTGGCCGGCAGCCAAGTGTTTGACGTATTCCGTCAATGCCGCGTCCAAGGTGCGCGTGTGGTCCATTGTCTCGCGGGTTTCGTCCGCGAAGGGGGTTTCGGCGAGGACGCGCAGTACCGATGCTGCGCCGTCATGGAAACTTCTTGTGATACCGGCCTCGCAGAAGGTGGTGGCGATTTCTTCCATCTCGCCGATCCAGCGACCGGCATCGGCAGGAATGAAGGGAACACTGTTCTCCATCTTCGAAAGCGTTGAACACTGGCTGTATTGAAATTCCTCCAAGACGGTTTCGTATACGCCTAAGGACTTTGCTGCCATCAACAGGGCCGTGTGGAGCGTGAAGGTGCCCTTGGTCAAGGCCGCGTAGCACATCTTAACGGCGGAGGCCTCTCCGGGTGCACTGCCACACAACTTCACCAAGAACCCGCAACCATCCAGGTTCTCCATAGCCGCCGTATCGGGACCGGAAACATAGAAACGAGGCGTGGCTTTGCCCGGAGCGTTGCCGACGATACCTGCATCGATAAAGGGTGCGTCGGCGTCGTCGATGACACCGGCGATTTCTCGCACGGTCTCGGGCGACACGGCGTTGCAGTCCACATAGGTGAGCGTCGTACCGACACTTTTCATAGCGACCGCCGTGTCCTGGGCCAGATCAAGAGCGGCGGCCGGTGGTAGAATGGAGAGAAAAACATCCGCCTCCGTTACCAGAGTGACCAGATCCTTGACGTCGCGTGCGCCGGCGCGTTCCGCCTTTCGGCGCGAGGTGTCGCTGCGTTCGGCGAGGCAGGTGATGACCTCGTGTCCGTGCTCCTTGAGCACGCGTGCTACGGCGTGGCCCATGTCGCCCATGGCGACGACGGCGATGGTTTTGGCAGTCATCAGGCTATCCCGTGGTTGCTTACTGATGGCAATGTATCGCTGCCGTTTGGCCGACGTAAAGCGTCCAGGTCGCGTCGGATGACCCTATGCTCGCCGAAGCCCCAGCCAGGCCAGGGCGCTGGTCCCGATGGTGATCGCGACCGAGACCCAGATGATGGCTTCAATGGAGACGGTTGCGTCCAGTGCCGAGCCAACGGCCACCGGGCCCAGCGCAGAAGCGAAAACCGAGAGCACCGCAGCGGCGGCACGGATGGCCCCTAGGTGCTGGGTGCCATAGAGTTCCGCCCAGAGGGACGCAAAACTGGGGTTGGTTGCGCCGGCACTGAACCCCATAGCGCCTAGCACGGCCGCGGCCCAAAGTTCGTTTTCGCCAAGCGCCAGTAACATCAGCGAGATCATGAACGGCACTAGGACATAGGGAGTGATCCGCCGAGCAGTGATTCGGTCGACGAGCCAGCCGGTGATGAAACTGCCGGACACCTGGCAAGCTGCAAAGACGGCAAAACAGACGCTCCACCATAGGAAATCCCATTGCTTGGCGGTGCCGATAATGTGCGTCTGATGGAAGATGATCCCAGTGAAGATGGC
>CAZNWX010000024.1:0-14624 GCA_964576415.1 uncultured Magnetovibrio sp.
ACGTGGACCAGATTGGGTTGCAGCCTCAGCGCAGGCACTATTCAATTCGTCAGTGTTTGCAGGTCTCCAACTTTGGAAACCAAATCCCTGAGCGGCCAGCGCAAAGTCGGGGCGGTTCCAACTAAGGCCCAGGTCGGACATTTCGCGTTCTTTGCGCTTAATATCGATGAGCGACAAGCATCCATCGTTGAATACAATGATACAGATGTTCGCATTCACCTGTGCCGCCGTCTTTAACTCTCCAAGGCACATCATCAATCCGCCATCGCCAGTCATAACAACAGCACCGCGCACCGGGTCATGTAACGCGGCGGCCAGGGCGGCGGGAAGAGCAAAACCCATGGTCGCAAGACCATTGGAAATGAGAATGTCGCGGGGAGCCATGGATGGCCAGAACGCGCAAGCCGAGAACATATGAGCGCCCGCATCCACGGTTAGTCGCGGCTTACCGCCGAATGCGGCTGCAGCGGCATTGACGACTACACCGGACGACAGACCATTCTCTGCCTCAATTTGAAGGCCGGCATAAAACCGATCCCGGTGCACTGTGATACGCTCATGGGTCCATGTGCTCGTCGATGCTGACGATCGTATTCCCTCGACCAAAGCGGGGAGAGAAGCCCCCAACGGCGCACACAGACGAACTTCGGGCACAAGATAGTGCGGCTGATGAACGGTATCACAGACATCGAGCACCGGCGCCTGGTAGGGCCAGGGTTTGCGGATCAACTCAACGGGATCAAGGCCAACCAACACAATAAGGTCTGCCTCGTTGACACAGGGTTGCTCAATGGCCCCTCCCGTAAATATGCCGGCATAGTTTGGATGACCAACAGGCACTGTGCCCGACGCCATGTAGGAGGAGAGAACCGGCGCGTTCAGGGCCTCCACGAGTTTCTGCACCTCTGAGGCTAGTTCCGGCCTGGCGGCTTCCAGGCCAACAATCACAATTGGCTTTAAGCTTTCATTCGCTAGTTCACAGGCACGCGCTAACACCGTTTGACCGATTATCTTTTCCGTCTGTATCGGTTCCAAGCCATCATCCGCGTCCACCAACGCGCGAAGCGCGTCACGGGTCGGGAACATCACGGCGGGTTGCCGGGCCGGTTTGGGGCTGCATGCGAGCCAGTTCTCAATGGCTTCTTTGCTGGCGTCGAGGACATTCATTGGGCCATTCGGCAGCAACGGTTGCACGAGCGCAGACTGGTCATAGGCTTGGTGAGAGACATAGTCCAACTCGCCGGGAACGAAGGTCTCAGCAATCAACAACGCTGGCATCCGATCGAGCGACGCCGACGCCAAACCGTTAGCGGCGGAGGTCAATCCAGGGCCTTTGGTCGAAAACGCCAAGCCGGGCGCTTGCGTTAACACGCCGGAAACTCCGGCCATGATTACGGCCGCGTCCTCCCGCGCCGTTAGCACCAACTCAATTCCCTGCGATGCCGCCGCATCGATCAAATCGAGGCTGGTGCCTCCGCCGGGGACGCCGAACAAATGACGGGTTCCAGCCTTGTAAAGCCTCTGGACGAGCCAGTGCACAAAAGACGAAGGACGTTTGCTCATGATCTGACCCGCGTCAGAACGAGGTTCAATGCTTGATCAACGCCCAAGGTGAATTCAAGCGGAACAATTGTCGTAGATTCCGTTTCTTCGATAATCGCCGGACCCGGGATTTGAGTGCCGGGACGAAGACCGCTGCGTTTAAATACGGGCGTCTCCAGAAACTGCTCCCCGAACCATGCAGGTCTATGCGTGACGGCCTCATCACTCGGGTCGACATCTATATCGCGGCCGACCAAAGTTTCTCCGAGTCCAGACCGCGGCCCCTCAACAGCCAAACGCCATGAAAGGATCTCAACGGGAATCTCTTCGGTGCGTCCATAGCGCCGCCAATAGGATTCTGTAAAAGCCGTATGCAGTCCGTCGCCGTCGGCATTCTCGATGATTTCTCGTGATACTAAGGTTTCGATTTCGTAGCCCTGTCCGGCATACCGCATCATGACACTGAGTTTGTGCTCCACATCGTGGATATCTACCCCGGCACTCGCGACTAAGGCAGACGCCTCCGCGTCCATCTCTTCGATCATCGTCGACGTTCCGGCAAAGTCCAAACTCGCCAGATCCGCCGGTGCTGCGCGGGCGATTTCAAATGAGATCGCCGCCGACAGCATACCGATCGCAGAGGCCACGCCCGCCCCCGTCGGGCAGATTAAGCGATCGATGTTCATTTTCGCAGCCATGCTGCAGGCATGGACGGGCCCGGCGCCGCCGATGGGCAGCATGGAAAACCGCGTGACATCGAGAGCCCGTTCAATGGCGTGGATCATCGCAGCCTGAGCCATGCTTGCCGTGACGGTTTCATGTACGCCCCAAGCCGCATCTTCGATACTGATTCCCATGGGCTTTGCCAAATGCCGTTCAATAGACCGTACCGCCGCATCGGTATCTAGCGTCATCCGGCCGCCTAAGAAGGAATCCGGAGCAAGATACCCAAGAGCCAGATCGCAGTCGGTCACTGTCGGTAGATCATTGCCCCGCCCATAGCAAACCGGTCCTGGGTCAGCGCCGGCGCTGTCTGGGCCGACCTGTAACAAGCCGCGCTTGTCGACCCGCGCGATACTTCCGCCCCCGGCGCCGATCTCGATCATGTCGATCGCCGGGATTTGGAGAGGAAGGCCGCTTCCTTCGGCAAAGCGCGTCTCACGAGCAACCTCAAAGTGAACCGTTCGTTCGGGTATACCTTCGGGGATCAAACAGGCTTTCGCCGTGGTGCCGCCCATATCAAAACACAGCACGTCATCAACATGGGCCAATTCACCGAACAATCGTGCCGCTTCAGCTCCGGCAGCGGGGCCCGATTGAACAAGGCGGATCGGGTAGCGCGTCGCCACATCAGCTTGTACGCACCGGCCATCAGACAACACCAACAACAGGTCACGTTCGTACCCGAGATCGGCCAAAGCGCCCGCTAAGCGATCGACATAATTGCCGAAGATAGGATGAACATAGGCGTTGGCGGTCGTGGTCGATGAGCGCTCATACTCGCCCAACTCCGGGCTCACATCTGACGACAAGGACAAGGCTATATCAGGCAATTCACGCCGGATTACGTCCGCAATCGCTCGTTCGTGAGCCGGATTGAGATATGCATGCAGCAGGCACACCGCCAACGAATCCACGCCAGCATCCCGTAAAGCGGATATTGTCGATTGAAGGGCCGTTTCATCCAGTGTGACCAGGACGTCGCCGTCGGGACCGATACGTTCCGTCGCCTCAAACCGCAGATGACGGGGCACCAATGGTTTCGGCATCTCGATATCGAGATTGAACAGGTCGTAGCGCCATTCCCGTCCGATCTCGAGGACATCTCGAAAACCTGCGGTAGTTATCAGGCCCGTGGTAACGCCCTTACGCTCGATCAATGCATTGGCAACCAGGGTGGTCCCGTGAATGACTGAAGCTAGGTCCTGCGCCGAGATTTCGTTTGCCTTCAAGATCCGCTCGACACCTTCTAGGACGGCATGGGACGGGTCATTGGGTGTCGTGAGTATCTTATCCAGAATCAACTGACCGCCCAGGCTGTCCCACAAGACAATATCGGTGAAGGTGCCACCGATATCGACGCCAATCCGCCAACTGGGCTTTGTGTCGACCATCGGCCTAGCTCTCGCGACGGCCAGCAAACGTAGCCAGGCCCGATCTTGCATCGTTCTCAATCATCTCGGGCTCGCGTTCGCTGGGTGGGAACAGCCCGCCACCGCCTGGTGTCTGAAAACTAACTTCATCTCCGGGTTTCAATTCGGTTCGTGACTTCGCCGGGATCTTCTGCCCATTCACCATATCAATCCCTACACTTCCCATCTCCCCGCCAAGCAGACCTCGGGGCGGAAATCCGACCCGCTCATGGCGGATGGTCATGGTCACGGGTTGATCCGAGCGTGATATGAAGCCGATCCGTTGGGCGTTTCCGCCACGATACTTGCCGGCGCCACCGGTATCCGGCACGAGCGCCTTTTCGGTAACGAGCAGCGGAGCCTGATGCTCAAAGGCTTCGATAGGTTGGTTTGAGACGTTACTAGGAAAGCTCAGGCATCCCGGGCCATCCCCATGAGACCGGGCACCATGACCGCCATTCATGAAAAACATTTTGACGAAGTTCCCGTCACCATTGGGTTTCTTGCCGCTGAAATAGACATTCCATAGAGGTGATCCCGATTCTGCGCAGATCTTGTCGGGCAAGACCTCTGCCAATGCTCCGAAGATGGCTGGTGGAACGTAGTGGCCAGATAAATGCCGGCCCCACACGGGCGCTGGCGGGGTCGCATTCAAAAGGCAACCTTCAGGCGCCGAAACCGTAATGGGCGCCAGTGTACCAGCGTTGTTGGGGGCGTTCGGATCAAGCAGGCATTTGACCGCATAACAGGCGTAGGCTTGCGTATAGTTGAGCACACTATTGATCGGCCACAGGACCTGGCCCGACGTCCCAGTGAAATCAATGGATATGGCATTGCCATTGATGGTCACGGTGCATTCAACGTGCAGGGGCTGGTCAACACCGTCAATATCAAACCCGTCGGTATAGGTGCCGTCGGGCAGGGCTTCAATGGCCGCTTCCATGCTGAGTTCGGAGCGCTTGATGATCTCATCCGCGACCACGGCAAGGCCATCGATTTCCTCTTCGTCAAACAACCGATTGAGCATCCGCGCGCAATCCCGATAGGCGGCGAATTGGGCTCGTATGTCACCCAGGGTCTCGGTGGGTTGACGCAGGTTCTCTTCCAAAAAGGACAGAACGACGGGGCTCTCAGTCCCAGCTTCCACGATTTTACAAATGGGAATGGTCAAGCCTTCTTCATAACGGTCACGAGCGGACGGTGACGGCGCACCCCCGATATCAACCGTATGGGCCGTGCTTGCCGCGAAAGCGATCAAAGTGCCATACCGGAAGATTGGGTGAATCATAGAGATATCGTTCAAATGCCCGGTGCCGATCCACGAATCGTTGGTAATGATTGTGTCGCCAGGTACGAGCGTATCGGCCGGGTGCTTCTCCAAGACAGCTTGCAAAGTGCGCGGAAGCGTCCCCATGAAACTGGGTATGCTCCGTTTCGACTGCGTCAATTGCCGCCCCCGCTCATCGAACAGGCTGAAGGCCATATCGTAATTGTCGCGCACGACGACGGAGAACGCGGCGCGGACAAAAGTCTCTGCAACCTGGTCGACGATGCCGTCCATCCGGCGCCAGATCAGGCCTAGACGGACAGGGTCCAATTTTTTTGCGGTCATCCCTTATCCTTCTCCCGCCTTGGCTGGCCAAACCGGTGTTAACCAATGCAAGTATTTTTCGTTGCGACCACGAACGAGATCGTCATATGCAGCTTGCAGTATTCTGGTGATAGGGCCAGGCTTTCCATCGCCTAAGGGCTTTCCATCGATTGAATTGATAGGCGTCATCTCCTGGCCTGTGCCGCAGTAGAACCCTTCGGTTGCCAGGTGCAGTTCTGTTCGGCCAATGCGGCGTTCCTGAACCTCCACCCCAACATCAGCGGCCAATGTCAGCAACGTGTCACGCGTGATGCTCTCCAAAATCCCGTCGTTAATGGTCGGCGTGATGAGCTTCCCGTCCCGGCACAGGAAAAGGCAACCGCCGGGCCCTTCGCTCACCGTACCGTCGCGGTTAAGAATAATGGCACTAGCACCGGATCGTTTCGCTTCCAATCCTGCCAGCCGGCTGTTCAAGTAGTTGGCGCTGACTTTGATGCGCGGCGGGCTCGCGTCATCCGCGTTCCGTCGCCAACTGACGACTACGAAATCCTTGCCTGTCTGAAAGGCATCAATCCGCGCTCGAGCTCGGCAAATTACGGAACTGCTGACAGGGCCTGTCGCGATCATGTCGCCCCAGTCATCGATATAGGCCTGCGTACGAATATAGCAGTCCTCGCGCATTTTGTTGGCGCGTAAGACGTCGATAATGTGCTCTGCGGTGTTTTCGGCAGAAGGCGGATCATCAAGCTCAATGAGTTTCATGGAGAATTCTTGTCGCTTTAGATGATCTTCCATGCGGAAAACATAAAGCTGGTTTTTGTCCCTACGCCAGTATCCCCTTAAACCTTCAAAAACGGTTACGGCAAAAGTGAGGCCCGGCGCCATTATCGAGATTTTCGCATCTTCGAACGGTATGGTCTCGCCATTGATGATTGCGAAGGACGGTCGGTCAGGACTTTGTGATGAATTGGCCATACTAGATTTTCCAGAATTAGGAGCCAATTGTCGGTAACTCGGCGCGGCGATGCCTCCTGCGCCGCCAACCGATATAGCTCGCGATTGAAATGAGCAGTGCCGTCATGGCGAGGAAGGCCGGGCGTTTGAAGACGAACAGAATTCCTTCGTCGTAGGTGGAAGCCAGTAACAATACGGTTCGCAGGTTTTCCTCCAAAAGCGGCATCAATATGAACCCGATGAGCAGCGGCACCGTCGGAAACCCGTAGCGCATCATAATGAAGCCAAGGACCCCAAATATAAAAACCAACTGGATGTCGAATATTGATCCGCGCAGCGCATAGCTGCCAGCTGAGGCGATGACGAGAACGCTGGCCAGAAGCATTCGGCGCGGCACTTTGAATACAAATCTGGAAACACGCACCAGACCGAAGCCCAGCGCTAGGTTTACGAGGTTCGCAAGGATCAGAGCACCATAGATGGCATATAACGGAACTGGGTTTTGCGAAAATGCCAAGGGGCCGACGTTAATCCCTTGAATCATAAAGGCGCCGAGAATCAAAGCCGCTGCAATATCGCCGGGAATGCCGAAGGCCAGCAACGGAATCAAATTGGAGCCTGATACCGCGTTGTTGGCAGCCTCTGGTGCCGCGATACCCTCCAGCGAACCCTTGCCGAATTCCTCCGGTTTCTTCGATGTGCGTCGGGCTTCACCATAGGCGATGAACGCAGCAACCGTGGCACCGAGCCCCGGCATGGCACCGATGATTGTCCCCAACATCGAAGATCGAAACAGCACGGGTATGCATCCTCGGAACTCGGGCCAGGAGACGCGGTTGTCCTCGCGCTTGGACGAAAAATTAATGGCGCGCCCAGATAGTTCATCGGTCGAATCATCCATTTGACGGAATACTTCCGACACAGCTAAGAACCCGATCAACATGGGGATAAGACCGATCCCTTCCTCCAATTCCGGGTTGCCGAACGTCAACCGTTCCGTCGCTGTGATGGGATCGAGACCGATCATGCCAATGGTGACGCCCATCAGCATAGCAACGATACCTTTCCATGCTGGACGACTGGACAACATGCCTAGCGAGCCAAGCGCCAAAACAATCAGCACCGTATACTCCGCCGGACCGAAGCTTAACGCCACCAGGGCTAACAGACTGGCAAAGAAGATCAGGCAGATGTCACTAAAAGTGTCGCCGAACACGGAAGAATACAGCGCCATTTTCATCGCCTTGGCGCCTTTGCCTTTTTGCGCCAGGGGATAGCCATCAAGCACCGTCGCAGCGGCGGCCGGGGTGCCGGGGGTGCGAATTAGGATGGCCGTGGTGCTGGCGCCAAAAAAAGATCCCTTAAACATTCCCAGGAGCATAGGAATGCCGATCCAAGGGCTGAAATAGAACGAATATGGGATCAATAGGGCAACGGCCATGGACGCCGTTAATCCAGGGATGGCGCCAAGAATTTGTCCGGCCGCGACACCGATGGAAATCGCCAGCAAGCTCTCCAGCGTCAAAGATAAGGACAGGCCCTCGAGAATTAAATCCATCGGCCTATCACCCGGCGAATAAGGACCCGTCGGGAAGACGGATTGAAAGCAATTGTTCAAACAAAGCCCAAACCATCGTTGTCACGACTATTGGCGGTAAAACAAGAAAGAGTGGGCGCGTTTCTCCCAACACCTTTAGCAACACGACAAGCAACAAGATTCCAGCCGGGAAGAAACCGATCATAGGAACCATGGCGTAGGCAAAGATCAGCCCGGCCCCCATGCTCAGAATTCCACGAACTGGCGGTCCCTCTGTTCTAACGGCTGCATCTCCGGCAATCCCCGGGACTTCATCGGCACCGCCGGTCATATTTGACGCTTCTGATCGACCGGATAAGACAAGTTGTCCGCATCGGGCCAGCATCAAGCCGGCTGCCAACGCGGCAACAAGACGCGCCGAGAAACTCGGCGGCAGTCCCTGGTCGAGGCTCATGCCCTCCGGATCAATAATTCCCGTTGGTATCAGCAAGAAATAGAAGCCGGAGACGACGACCAGCAAGATCGCAATTTGGCACAATTCGGCACGATTTTTTGTGTCACCCATAATCCGCGCAGCCTAAGGACTTCGGTATACCCTGTGGTATCCATAGTCAGCCATCTTAACGAGTATAAGCCGAACTTGGGGCGCCGGCCTCGCCGGCGCCCCTTGTGTTCGGTCCGCAGGTCCGGACTATTTCATGCCGATGTCGGCGATGGTGGTCTTAGCCGCCATATAGTCCCGCTTGACCGTTTTCGTGAAGTCCGCGTGGCCGGCAAAATCCAATGTCCACTTACGCGCGGCGGCAAGCGCCTTGAATTCCTCGGATTTGACAACCTTGGCCATCACTTCATCCCATTTATCCAAAACTTCTTGCGGTAGACCGGCTGGTCCGGCGATACCGAAGAAGATCGCCGGCGCGATCGGATAGCCGGCATCCGTAAGGATCGGCGCACCTGGCGTCACCGGGTTTTTCATGGGTGTTCCTTCGGCCAAAATTCGCGTTTGTCCGTCCAACGTTGCCTTGTTTCCCTCGGAAATCATGGCAACGTCAATGGTTCCGCCGAGCAACGCCGCGAGAACTTTGGAACCGCCCTTGAACGGCACGAAAGTGGCCTTTGCGCCGTCCGCCTTGAACATGGCTTCTACAGCGACATGCGGCCCGCCGCGTTGAACGGAGGTCGACCACTTTAATTTGCCAGGATTAGCCTTCGCGTAGGAAATAACGTCTTGCAACGACTTAAACGGGCTATCGGCTTTGACCACTAACGGCTGATTGCTAGCGACGAACTGGCTGATATAAGTCAGGTCGTTCAGCGGATGGTACGGCGCCTTCATCATGTGTGGGCGAATTGTAATAGGGCTGGTCGATACGAAGCCTACTGTATAGCCATCAGGTTTGGCTTTCGAAACCGCGCCGATGCCAATAGTCGCGCCACCGCCAGTTTTGTTTTCAACATTGATCTTTACACCCATGATGTCGCCGGCAAGCTTGGCAATCATCCGTGATGAAGTGTCACCGCCACCGCCTGCGGAATAGGGGCAGATAAAGGTGATGGTCTTGTTCGGATAGCCGGCCGCGTTCGCCAAGCCCGGCAACAGGATTGCCATGGTCAGGACGAGAGCGGCTGATTTTAACGTACGGATCATTTTTGTACCTCCCACATGTCGTGCGCGTTGAGGGTCTCGAAAAACGCACTCACTCCATCCTATGCTATCGCGCCCTTGCCCATGATACCTATTTATATAAAATCATAAACTGATGATTTAAAATCATGGTATGTCATGCACATTAAGCAGTTGAGGTCATTCCTTACTGTCGCCGATAGCGGCAGTGTGACGGCGACGGCAGAGCAACTCCACATGACGCAATCTGGCGTCAGTCGCCAGATCGCAACATTGGAAGACGAACTCGGATTTTCACTATTCGATCGCCTACGTGGCCGCCTCGTTCTTAACCGACGTGGGTTGGCGTTCCGCCGTCACGTTCGTCAAACAATGGATTCTGTCGACCACTTGCCGCGTGCGGCCCGAGCAATCGCCGATGGCGTTTTCAATCGCGTGAACGTGGTCGCCACCAGTTCTATCATCCATGGCCTACTGCCGCCGGCCATCGCGCAATATGTGGCCCAGTGGCCCGGGCTTCCGCCGCGTGTGATCATGCGTAGCTTGAGAGAGATTTCCGATTCGGCACCGGAAGAAGATTTCGACCTCGTGCTGGCACCGATGCCAATTCCTTTGCCACGGTTTCGCCTGATAGAGAAAATTGACTTTGAACTATACCTCGCGGGACCTGTGGGCAGTCTTCCGGTGGACGATGCCCCCATCGATCTGGGTTCGCTCGGAGGCTTACCGTTCATCTCGTTGGATCCTTTCGCCACCTACCAAGAAGGTATTGAAACGATGCTGGCCGAAACCGGCGTCGAGGTCACTTATGTCTGTGAAACCAGTTCCGTCGTCACCGCGGCCCAGTTGGTCCGATCAGGTGTGGGGTGCGCCTTCCTCGATCCGTTCATATCGAGTTTGGTGCGAGGGCCAGGGATTAGAGTTGTGTCGGTTCGCCAGAAACTCATGCACGCGTATGGCATTTATGCGCCTTCGAGCGGCCCGCTAAGTCACGAAGCAACGCAGTTCCTGGAATTGGTTCTCGATTACGTTCATTCGGCTCAAGGTTCGGCGAGCCAGAGCAATCTTGAGACTTAACTGGATTGGACCGTAAGTCCGGCCGCTTCGTCATAGCCGCCCTGACCCGGCATTTCCGCCCACGCCCGATACGGTTCCGTTGCCGGCACATCGCCGGCCAAAATCAAACGCCGCCATTTATCGCAGGCATTGACGAAGCAGGGCGCGCCGCCATGAAACATTGCAAAAGTCAACGCTTCGGCCAACTCCCCTTCCGAGGCACCGGCGCTGTATGCCCCTGCAACATGAATTTCAAATGCCCACCACTGTTGAAGGCATGCGTGCGTGGACGCCAATGCAAGTTCGAGCCAAGAGGTCGGAACGCCCATATCTCCGACAACTCCATTTATCCCATCGCGATATATCTGAGCGGTGTCGCGTCCGGGCAAGTGCGCCGACCAATGATTTTGGACGAACGGGAAGACCGCGACACCTTGCGCATAAGCCGCTAGTTTCAGTGCGGCTTCAAACTTCGCATCCGATCCGCCACTATCACGCCAGCGTCGGATATGATGAGTGCCGACGGAAACGCGTGTCGCCCCCAGCATGGTGAGCCAGACAAACTCTTTGGTCTGCTCGCTAAGATGATTGCTTTCTAAAGTCAGCGTCGAATAGGTGGCGTCATAGGCGTCAAGTAAGTTTGGTGTCGCCACCGCCAGAAGACCATGGTGGGGCAGCAGATATCCGCGGGCGGCGCGAAGACTTTTCAATCTTTCTTCTACTTCCCTGCGGGTTGCCGGTGGCAAAGTGCTGTCGGACTGGTTCATGGCATACGCTCTTTCTCAAAATGCTTAGTTTCCTTCAGCGCTTATATCATGAGATGTCCACATAAATCCTATTTAGCCATTTCCAAGGCAGCAGATGAAGTCTCTGTTCGCAGGCGTCCCAGTTAATTGCCATTTGCAATTAGCCGCTGGATCGCCACTGGTATTAACCTGTTCGGGGCACGGACAGCATTAATGCCATCGATCACCTGAACGAGTGTGAACTATTCGACGTGATTTTCACGAATATCTGCATGCCCAAGGTCGACGGCATCGAATTGGCTCAGCACTTGGACCCATCGCCGGTCAGGAGCCGGTAGTGTTGATTGCGAGTATCGACTTCATCCGCATGCTACAGGGCCAAAACCTGAATGCGCCGGTGCGCATAGCCCCAGAGACGGAAGAGATGACATTAGATCTGGGATCGATCTTTGGCCCCGAAGAGGACTTCAACCTAGTCACTGTCATAAGCAAGTCGTTCCGTCTAGCCGAGTTGACCCAAGCGCTCCTGGATGCCAGCGTGGCGGTCGATTGACGGTTCGCTAACCTCATAGCGCGTCATCAAGAGATTAGGGACCAGCCGCGAGCAGATCGATGATCTGTTCGCGTATCCACCGGTAGGCGGACGAGAAAGATGGAACGATCATTTGTAAAAGAGATCGAAAGCCTCAGGCTTGGTGCTGGAGACACGTTCTACGGCGAAGGCATTCTGGCAGTTACGAAGGCGTTATTGCAATCCGGCGTCACCTACGTCGGCGGATATCAAGGCGCCCCGGTCTCCCATTTGATTGATGTTATGGTTCAGGCGAAAAACGATATGGCGGAATTGGGGGTGCACGTTGAGCCTTGTACCAACGAGGCTTCCGCCGCGGCCATGCTTGGCGCGTCGATCATGTATCCGGTGCGTGGTGCAGTCACCTGGAAATCAATCGTCGGCACGAATGTGGCCGCCGACGCCTTGTCGAACCTGGCTTCTCCCGGTGTCACCGGCGGCGCCTTGATTATCATTGGTGAAGACTATGGCGAGGGCGCCAGCGTCATCCAGGAACGCACCCATTCCTATGCCATGAAATCGGCACTCTGGCTCATGGATCCGCGACCCGAACTGACCAATATCGTCAACTGCGTTGAAAAATCCTTCGAGCTTTCCGAGGCGTCGAACACGCCGGTAATGATGGAACTTCGTATCCGCGCCTGCCACTTGCAGGGAAGCTTTTGCGCCAAGGACAATGTGGCGCCCGATATCTCATCACGAAAATTGCTGAGCGAACCAGCCGCCTTCAACTACGATTTCCTCTCCCATCCACCGGTCACCTACGCGCACGAAAAGCGCAAGTATGACGAACGCATGCCCGCGGCGCGTGACTTTATCGTCAAAAACAGCCTCAACGAATTATCAGAAGGCCGCCACGGTGATGTGGGTATCATTGTCCAGGGGGGCATCTACAACGCACTCATGCGGGCCATGACAGAACTGGGCCTCGTGGACGCAGATGGGAGTTGTGATCTGCCGCTTTTGACGCTCAATGTGGTCTATCCCTTGGTACCCGATCAGATTATTGATTTCGCCAAGGAAAAGAAGGCCGTGTTGGTCATTGAAGAAGGCCAGCCCGCCTATATTGAGCATGAAGTTGCCTCACTGCTCATGCAGGCCGGCGTGAATGTTTTTCTATCCGGCAAGGACGTGCTGCCCATGGCAGGGGAATACACCTGCGAAACGCTGCTGGACGCAGTCGGAAAATTCCTCCGTCAACATCAGCCGGCGCTAGGAAACCAGTTGGGCGATCAAGCCTACGCCGCCGAGATTGAGGAACTGCGAAAAACCGCAACCAAGAAACTCGGCGCGCCCGTGCCGCCACGCCCGCCCGGTTTCTGCACGGGCTGCCCGGAACGACCGTTTTTCGCGGCCCTAAAGCTGACCGAGCAGGAGATTGGCAAGGTCCACTATTCCGCGGATATCGGCTGTCATTCCTTTGCTACTTTCCCACCCTTTGGGTTTGGCAATTCGATCCTCGGTTTCGGCATGAGCCTGGCGTCCGGCGCTGGTGTCCGGAGTTTTCAAAAGCGCCGCCCCCTCGCCGTAATGGGAGATGGCGGGTTCTGGCACAACGGGCTCCTGTCCGGCGTGGCCTCACGATTGCTGAACGATGGCGATGGCGTTCTGGTTATCATGAAAAACGGCTACACCTCGGCAACGGGCACCCAGGAACTGATCTCGTCGCCAGGGTCGACGGCGAAATTGAGGGCTGCGGAACAAAGTGCTACATCTGGCGATCGGACCATTGAGGATGCCCTCACGGGGGTCGGCGTGCAGTGGCTACGCACGGTCCATACCTACCGGGTATCGGAAATGCGGAGCACGCTGAAGGAGGCGTTCAAGTCCACCTTCGATGGTCTCAAAGTAATCGTCGCGGAAGGCGAATGCCAACTGGAACGCCAGCGCCGGATCAAGCCCATCCGAGCCAAGGCGCTGGCCGCCGGCGAACGGGTGCAGAGCACGCGGTTCGGTATCGATGAGGATACATGCACGGGTGATCATTCCTGTATCCGCCTATCGGGCTGTCCGACACTTACGGTGAAAACATCCACCCACCCCTTAAAGACCGATCCCGTGGCTCATGTGACCAATGGATGTGTTGGCTGCGGGCTCTGCGGCGAGGTTGCTCATGCTGCGACGCTCTGTCCGTCCTTCTGGCAAGCCGACATCGTCTCTCACCCCTCCAGGTATGAGCGCTTCAAAGCGACGATTGCCAGAATGTTTACGGGTGTGCCGGCGGTATGAGCGTCTCCATGGAAAACGACAGACCACTTCGCATACTAATCCTGGCCCTCGGCGGCGAGGGAGGCGGCGTGTTGATGAACTGGGTCGTCGCGGCAGGCCGGCGGGCAGGCTATGTGGTGCAGGCGTCATCCGTACCAGGCGTCGCCCAGCGCACGGGCGCGACTAGCTACTACATCGAAGTCGCCAAGGCCAATGATGTCCGCGCAACGGCCCTGGCGCTGGTACCCATGCCTGGACGTGTCGACGTGGTGATCGCCAGCGAACTCATGGAGACCGCGCGCGCCATGGAGCGCGGGTTCGTCTCCCCCGATCTGACGACGCTGATTACATCATCGAACCGGGTCTACGCCACGGCCGAAAAGCTGGCCATGACGGATGGTCGTTACGATTCCGATGCGGTCGCGGATGCCGCGCAGGCCTTAGCGAAGTCTCTCCATATGATAGACCTTAGCTCTTTGGCTCAAGATCACGATACCTTCATCAGCGCCACCATGTTCGGTGCGCTCGCAGGCAGCGGTGCGCTTCCCTGGTCGACGGACGATTGCCGCCGCGTGATGGGCGAGGGCCGAGGCGCAGAAGCCAACAAGTCCGGCTTTGACGCCGCGTCCATCGACCTATTGGCCGGAGAGCGAGACAAGTTAG
>CAZNWX010000025.1:0-1198 GCA_964576415.1 uncultured Magnetovibrio sp.
TGATTGGAAATGATACCGTTTTGCATATCATGAATGTACTTCATGCGGGGCTAGGGGATGACAAATACGCTCCAGCACCATTGCTCATTCAAATGGTATCGGAAGGAAAACTCGGCCGTAAATCGGGTCAAGGGTTCTATTTGTACGAAGACGGCAAGGCGCAGGTTGCTGACGAAGCGCCGGCGCCGGCTTTCGACGGGCGGCCCGTCTGGGTTAGCAAGGTAGAGCCGGAGGCCTATGAAAAATTGGTGGCCATCGTGCATGACGCCGGGGCGATGTTAGAAAACGGCGATACGCCCAGCGACGACGCCCTGATCCTGGTTACGCCCATCGGCGGCGATGCAACAGACTGCGCCGTGGCTGAAGGCTTGGATGCGGAACGCACGGTCGCCATTGATACGCTCTTCGGCCTGGACAAGCGCCGTACTCTCATGAAGACCGCGGTGAGCCGCGCCGACGTGGCAGATGCAGCGCATGGCCTGCTGGGTGGGCGCGACGTGCCGGCAACAGTCATCGGTGATACGCCCGGTTTCATCGCCCAGCGCGCCGTAGCTGCCATCTGCAACATCGGTTGCTCGGTGGCCCAGGCCCGGACGGCGGCGCCTGAGGACATCGACATGGCGGTTGTTCTGGCGCTGAACTATCCCATGGGGCCGCTGGCCTTTGGCGATTCTATCGGTGCCGCGATAGTGTTGAAAATTCTCAAGAATATTCACCGGCTGACTGGCGATCCCCGTTACCGGCCGGCGCCGTGGCTTCGACGCCGTGCCGAATTGGGCATTTCGCTGACCACGCTGGAAGCCTAGATAAAATTCAAGGAGAGGAACGAGATCATGCTGAACGCATACATTTACAACGGTATCCGCACGCCCTTCGGGCGGAACGCCGGCGCCCTTTCGAAGGTCCGACCAGACGACATGATGGGCGTGGTGATCAAGGAAGTGGTCGACCATTCAGCCTTTGACGCCGCCGACATCGACGACGTCAATATCGGTTGCGGTAACCAGGCCGGTGAGGACAGCCGCTGTGTCGCCCGCCATGCGGCCCTATTGGCCGGCCTGCCAATCGAGATTCCGGGCAGCGTTGTGCAACGGAACTGCGGGTCAGGAATGAACGCCATTATGTCGGCGGCTCATGCGATCACCTGCGGAGAGGGCGATTTGTTTGTTGCCGGCGGCGTTGAAAGCATGACCCGTGC
>CAZNWX010000025.1:1208-14594 GCA_964576415.1 uncultured Magnetovibrio sp.
GCCCTTTGTGGTTGGTAAGGCGGAGACCGCTTTTGCAAAATCCTTTCCGAGTTTCGAAAGCTCGCTCGGTGCGCGTTTTCCAAACCCGAAGATCGAGAACGAGTTCGGTGCCGATACCATGCCCGAGACCGCCGACAACCTGGCCCGCGAGTTTCAGTTGAGCCGGGAGGAGGTGGACAATTTCGCCGCCGGCAGCCAATCCAAGTACGCCGCCGCT
This sequence comes from uncultured Magnetovibrio sp., assembly GCA_964576415.1. Classification (GTDB taxonomy): domain Bacteria; phylum Pseudomonadota; class Alphaproteobacteria; order Rhodospirillales; family Casp-alpha2; genus UBA3470. The sequence continues at coordinate 1,426 of CAZNWX010000025.1, forward strand.
AAGGCCGACGGCTTCTACGATGAAGAACTCATGACCGTCACGGTGCCGAGTGGGCGCAAAAAACCGGACGTGGACGTCAGCGAAGACGAGCATCCGCGGCCCGGAACAAACGTGGAGACCTTGAGCGGAATGCGGACTTTGTTTGCCGACGGCGTGACCACGGCGGGGAACGCATCCGGCATCAACGACGGCGCGGCTGCCGTGATCGTCGCCAGCCTAGAGAAAGGCGAGCAGGCAGGCGCCCAACCCATGGCCCGCATCCTTTCCACGGGTGTCGCCGGTGTCGAGCCCCGGATCATGGGCTACGGCCCCGTTCCCGCAGCTCAGAAGGCGCTCGACCGCGCCGGTCTCACCTTAGCCGACATGGATGTGGTGGAAATCAACGAAGCCTTCGCTGCCCAAGTGTTGTCGTGTATGAAGGGCCTCGACATGGCCTTTGATGATTCACGTATCAATCCGAACGGCGGCGCCATTGCCATCGGCCACCCCTTGGGGGCGTCTGGGGCACGTATTGCCCTCACCGCGACCCGCCAACTGCATCGCACGGGCGGCCGCTATGCCCTGATCTCGATGTGCATCGGGATTGGCCAGGGCATCGCCATGGTACTGGAAAGGATCTAATCATGGCTGACGGTAAACCCACCTTTGCCTGGGACGATCCGTTGCTCCTTGACGACCAACTCACGGAAGAAGAGCGCATGGTCCGCGACATGGCTCGGCGTTTCGGCGAGGATCGTCTAATGCCGGTGATCCTGGAATGGAACCGCCATGAGGAATTTGATCGCGACCTCATGAAGGAGTTTGGTGAGCTGGGTTTCCTAGGCGGTGTCCTGGAGGGTTACGGTTGTCCGGGCCTCGGCCATGTGGCCTACGGTCTGCTCTGTCGGGAGCTGGAACGTATCGACACCGCGTTCCGCTCCGCCGTGGGCGTTCAATCGGGCTTAGCCATGGGTGCTATCCACGGTTACGGCTCGGAGGAACAAAAACAACGGTTTCTCCCTAAAATGGCGACCGGCGAGCATATTGGGTGTTTCGGCCTGACCGAGCCGGATCACGGGTCCGATCCGTCCGGCATGAAGGCCCGCGCAAAGAAAGACGGGAACGGGTATCGGCTGACGGGGAACAAGATCTGGATCACCAATTCGCCGCTGGCGGATGTTCTGGTGGTCTGGGCCAAGGATGACGATGAAAAATTTGGCGGCTTCGTTCTGGAACGCGGCATGGAGGGCCTGCAAACTCCGAAAATCGAAGGCAAATTCGGTGCGCGGGCGTCATCCACGGGCGAAGTGGTCATGGACAACGTGTTTGTTTCGGAAGAGAACCGCCTGACGGAGGTCAAGGGGCTGGGCGCGGCCCTGTCTTGCCTAAGCCGGGCGCGTTTCGGCATCAGCTGGGGCGCCATGGGCGCGGCGGAGTTCTGCTGGCAGGCGGCGCGCCAATACGTCATGGACCGCGAACAATTCGGTCGTCCCTTGGCGGCGAACCAATTGATCCAAAAGAAACTTGCGGACATGCAGACAGATATAGCCTTGGGTCTGCAAGGCGCGCTACGTGTCAGCCGCCTCCAGGAAGAGGGTCGTGCGACACCGGAGATGATTTCCCTGGTCAAGCGGAACAACACGCAAAAGGCGCTGGAGATTGCCCGCCATGCTCGCGATATGCACGGCGGCAACGGCATTTCGGACGAATATCACATTATTCGCCACATGCTGAATATGGAGGTCATTAATACCCTCGAAGGCTCACATGATATTCACACGCTGATCCTGGGACGCGCCCAGACGGGCATTAACGCTTTCGCTAACTGACGATTTCACGGATTAACAGGCAACCCCAACCATTTTGTTAAGGATGTCTGTTAATCCGTGAAATAAGACAATATCAACCTGTGAAACCGGAGCACCGGACGGGTTTCCCCGTTCACGGCATTCCGCTAAAACTCTTTCTCGATTTGTAGGGAGTGAATTATGGACATGCGCCATCAGGACATCCGCGACGCGGTTCGCCAACTGTGTCAGGGTTTTCCCGGTGAATACTGGCGGGAGAAGGATCGTAATCGGGCCTACCCGACGGAATTTGTTCAGGAGCTGACCCAATCGGGCTTCCTGGCCTGCCTGATCCCGGAGGAATATGGGGGATCGGGTCTCGGCATTTCCGAGGGCGCAGCCATATTGGAGGAGATCCAGGCTGCCGGATGCAACGGCGGGGCGTGCCACGCCCAGATGTACACCATGGGCACGGTGCTGCGGCACGGTAGCGAGGACCAAAAACGCATGTTGCTACCAGGAATTGCGTCCGGTGAGCTACGCCTCCAGGCCTTTGGTGTCACAGAGCCCACGTCGGGCACAGATACCAGCCGGATCCGTACGACGGCTGTCCGGGACGGCGACGATTATGTGGTGAACGGCCAGAAAGTATGGACGTCTCGGATTGAGCATTCGGATTTCATGCTGTTGCTTGCCCGCACGGCGGCCCGAGATGAAGGAGATCGGCCGCACGACGGCATGTCCGTGTTCCTAGTTGATATCCGCGAACTCAAGGGAAAAGGGCTGGAGATCAAGCCCATCCGCGCCATGGTCAACCATGCGACGACGGAAGTCTTCTTCGACAACATGCGCATTCCCACGGACACGCTGGTCGGTGAGGAAGGGCGGGGGTTCCGCTACATCTTGGATGGCATGAACGCGGAGCGTATCCTCATCGGCTCGGAGACGATTGGCGATGCGCGCTGGTTCATCGACAAGGCCAGCGCCTATGCTTGCGAGCGCACGGTGTTCGACCGTCCCATCGGTCAGAACCAGGGTATTCAGTTTCCCATCGCCCGTGCTTATGCCCAGATGAGCGCCGCGAAGCTGATGGTGGAGCGCGCTGCCGATCTGTTCGATGCGGGTGAGCACTGCGGCGAAGAAGCCAATATGTGTAAGATGCTGGGTTCCGAGGCTGCCTGGGCGGCGGCGGAAAGCTGCATGCAGACCCACGGTGGTTTCGCCTTCGCCGAGGAATACGACGTCGAGCGGAAATTTCGGGAAGCGCGTCTCTATCAAATTGCGCCTGTATCGACGAACCTGATCCTAAGCTATATAGCGGAACACGTGCTGGGTATGCCGCGTTCGTTCTAGGAGGGCGTTATGAGAGCCGACATTGACCATCTGCGCGACTGGGTCGGCAAGACCGAGACAGCGACTGATACCCTCCACTCTCGCCAATTGGCCAGCCTGGCGGCGACCTTGGATCGTGATGAGTTGAACCCGCAACCCGGTGACTTAGTGCCGCCAGCGGGACATTGGATTTATTTCACACCCTGTACCAAGGCCTCTGAAATCGGCCCCGACGGCCATGCGAAACGGGGTGGTTTTCTGCCGCCTGTCGATCTGCCGCGGCGCATGTGGGCCGGTGGCCGCATGCGATGGCCTGGCGCGCTCCGGGTGGGTGACGCTGTCACCCGGACATCGACCATCGCCGAGGTCAATCACAAGTCGGGAAAATCTGGTGAGCTGGTCTTTGTCTTGGTCAAACATACTATCGCCGGACCCGACGGGGTGTGCGTTGAGGAGGAACACGACATCGTCTTTCGGAGCGCGCCGGACCCAGACGCGCCATCGCCGTTAGCCAAAGCTGCGCCAACGGATGCGATTTGGTCACGTATAATTGAGCCAAATCCCGTTCTGCTGTTTCGATACTCGGCGCTGACCTTCAACGGTCACCGTATTCACTATGACTTGGCGTACGTGACCGAGGAAGAGGGCTATCCGGGTTTGATCGTGCACGGGCCATTGATCGCGACCTTGTTGATGGATCTCTGTTGGCGCGAACAGCCCGAAAGGCGGCTGGTCCGGTTCGATTACCGGGCTATGAGTCCGCTATTTCACATAGCGCCATTCACGGTCAACGGTCGGCTGGATGACCACGGCAAAACGGCGCAACTCTGGGCCGCCGACGCCGACGGCGGGTTAGCCATGCAGGCTGAGGCCGCATTTGCAGACTGAGGTTGTGTCCGTGCCCCACGACGTCATCATAATCCTCGGCGCCGCGCCAATGCCTGATGGGTCGCCGGGACCTGCCATCGAACGCCGAGTCGGTCATGCCGTCAAATTGTACGCCGCCGGACGTGCGCCGAATGTCTTGATGAGCGGCGGCGGCACCCAAGGCGCGGTGCCGGAGGCCCAGGTTATGGCCAAGGTCGCCGCCGACGCGGGTGTCCCGGCGGCATCGCTTCATCGTGAGGAGGTCTCGACCCGGACCTTTGAAAACGCCAGGGAATGCCGTCGGGTCATGGGCCACAAGGGCTGGCGTACAGCGATCGTGGTGACCGATCACTTCCACATGCGCAGGGCGCTAATGTGTTTCGAGAGCTTTGGTCTTGACGTCACGCCAGATCCCGTAAGGCTCGCCTTCTCGCCCTATGTGGCCGCCGCCCATGTGCGCGAGTTCTTTGCCCGGCTGATGTATGTGCGTATGATCCGCGCCTACGTGCAAGGCGATGCCCGCGGCTAGCTTTAGGTTTCAAATGAAGAGTGACCCGCAAGCCGCCCCGGTCTAAAAATGGAGGCATGAACAACACAGATATCAAACCGGCCCTGAACGGTGTCCGGGTCTTGGACGTGGCGACATTCATCGCCGCGCCTTATGCGGCGTCGATTCTGGGTGAGTTTGGTGCTGAGGTGATCAAGGTGGAGAACCCGAAGGGTGGGGATCCGTGGCGTCATTTCGGCACGGCCACGAACCAGCCGGGCATGTCGCTGTCCTGGTTGACGGAAGCCCGCAACAAGCGATCCATCACGCTCAATCTCCGCGATCCGGAAGGTGCGGCTCTGTTCAAGCGGCTGGTCGCGGATGCGGATGTGGTTTGTGAAAACTTCCGGCCGGGAACTTTGGAGAAGTGGGGGTTGGGTTGGGACGTATTGAGCGAGATCAATCCTGGCCTGGTGATGATGCGTATCTCTGGTTACGGCCAGACCGGGCCTTATCGAGACCGCCCCGGTTTCGCGCGAATTGGCCATGCGGTGGGCGGCCTCACCTATCTTTCCGGATTGTCTGGCGAGATCCCGGTGACGCCCGGGTCCACGTCGCTTGGCGACTACATGTCCGGCATGTATGGCGCCATCGGCATAATGATGGCGCTTCGCCATCGCGACACCACGGGCGAGGGGCAGGTTATCGACATGGCTTTGTATGAGTCCGTATTTCGGGTTCTCGATGAGATCGCGCCGCGGTACGCCTTTGAAGGCCACGTGCGCGAGCCGGAAGGCACCGGAACTGTGAACGCCTGCCCGCACGGACATTTTTCCACGGGCGACGGCAAATATATGGCCATCGCATGCACCACCGACAAAATGTTCGAGCGCCTATGCGCCGCCATGGACCGCCCCGATCTTTTGGAGGCCTACGGCGATCAGTCGGTGCGCCTGGCCAATAGGGACAAGGTGATCCCCGAGGTAGAGGCCTGGACCTGCTCACTCGATCGTGAAGACATCATGCGGCGCTGCATAGATCATGAGGTGCCGTCCGGGCCTATTAACTCTATCGCCGATATCTTTGCTGATCCGCACTTTCAGGCGCGCGAGAATATTGTCACCGTGTCGGTCCCTGGTATCGGTGATGTGCCGGTCCCGGGTGTGCTACCGAAGTTGTCCCTAACGCCGGGTGATATCCGATCCCTCGGGCCGAGCCTTGGGGACGCCAATGAAGCGATTTACGGCGGTGAACTCAAGCTGTCCGATACGGAGATCGCGGATTTGGAGGCGAGGGGCATCATATAAGGATCGTCGCAATCGCTCTCGCCTTTGATCATGGCTTTTATATTGGTTTTGGACTTGTCAACGCGCCGGCGGTGACACCGGAAACCTTGGACGAACCGTTCGCGAAATGCATCCGACACGGGTTAATCGCCTCTGATCGGCATCAAGTCAGACTATGAATCCAACTACTACAGCAACGTAAGAATCCTCTGGTTCACTGTAAAGGGGCATGTGTGGTCTACAGTTTGGTTTACAGTCACTTTGGCCCACTTAAGACCACTTCTGACCCCACTCAAATACCTTCTAGAATCCATTTTTAAGAGTCATACATAGCCATCTTTGTTTTGAGACTTAAGGAGGTATTTGAGTGGTCTAGATGAGTCTGTGTGAGTCACTCAGGCCATCTTATGGCTATTCTATGACGATGGTGGTCCTGAATTTTTCCTGAGTGTTCGGAGGGGGGCGCATAAGCTGAGATGGGTTATTTTTATATATCTTCAGGTAAACTTGGGATGCGGTTCGGCGGTTGAGCGAGAATGAATACGTGACCCACTTTATAGATCATTTTTTTAATATGTTAAGAATATCCTCAATTAACTTAAGTGTCTCTAGGCTTCCAAAATGTTCTCCCTTTTCAAAGTCACCCTGCTCTTGAGCCATTGTATTGGTTAGGTGTGCAAAACAAATTACCTCTTTATTTTTTGCTTTTGCAAACGCATATAATGCAGACGCTTCCATTTCAACACAGGTTACGTGTTTCATCTTCATTGCGTTTATTGACGATTTTGTTTCTCGGTACGGAGCATCTGTCGTCCAGCTTTTTGCCTCTGCCCAAAAAGTTTTTTGATTTCTTAATTTTTTAAGTAGATTTTTAGAAATCTTACACTCTTCATTTTTTTCTAGGTAGTGATAGCTTGTTCCTTCGTCACGGATAGCTTCCGTAATCAATGCAAATTTTTCGTCAGAATGTAAATTGTTGATTACGCCAGCAGAGGTAATACTAATTAAAAGCTCGCATCCTGATACAAAGAGTTGTTCAGCAATTAACACCGCATAAGAAGCACCAACGGCACGCGGAATTATACCAACCGTTACGCCAGAAATCACACATGTATATAAATTGGAATGGTAGCACGCCCAAAAATTGTTTAATAACGCCTTATTGGTGTTGTTTAGATAATCTAGGAAATTACCATCTGGGTCTAAGATGCAAATTTTTGGAATTTTGCCAAGCGGGATATCATTTTGCCTTCTAGACTCTCGCAAAAGATTCTCCGGTTGGAAAAGCGAACGTTCAGCATAGTTCTTATTTTCAAGAATATCTGCTGAAATAGGGTCTGTATATTTTTTATTCATTCCGGCCTAATAAAATATCACCAATAGACATGTCCATTGTGCTTTTTGATTCTCTCAGAATCCACATAGTAAGTGTCTCCACGTTCATTTTCATTCACCATTGTCCACTCAGCAAAACTGGTGATCGAGAATATCACGGTGAATACGAGTGTGAATATGGTGAGTAGGGGTTTCATTTGATCAGCATCCTCGGTTACGCTTTCGGACACATTCATGGTTGAGGGTGTGGCGGTACGGGCCACTAATACCAACGACCAATAATAGCCTATCCAGACCCATTTTTTTAAAATTTATTCCGCGGTGTTGTTCCGAATATCACCAAGGCTGTGTTTTTCTGACCTTCCGACAAACCTCACCACTGATGGCGCAGTCGTTTCTAAAGAGGCTTCAGGCCACAGCTTCGCTATATAAGTGCTGTTGAAAGTCTACGAAGGCATCTTGGATGCCTTGTGCGTCGCCAAGCCGCTCTTGCGCTGAATGTAAGCTGCCGTATTTCGCTGTCAGCACTGTACTCAACTTAGATACGCCGAGCTCATCAACGCCAACATCAACGTAGTTTCGCAGCACGTAGCCGATGAACTTACGCTTTGTTAGGCTGCGTCGGACATGAATAATCCTCTTTATTACTCTTGGTTAGATTTTATTTATTGTTTCTATACAACTCATCGGCATGAGCCAGCGCATCCTCAACTGTGTCAAAAAGCCTTTCATTAACAACAAACTTGTTGAGGACATCATTTTTTTCTACAGAAAACTCTTTTGTTAAAAATATTTTGTATGCATCGTTTGATAGGTCGGCAGGGGAAAATCTTTGAGCTGGTAGGTTCTTGCATATTCTTGGGCCCTAGTTTCTGGACTAACGCGTGTTTCGCCTACCTTACATGGCAGCCGGTACAGTGATCGCGGCGGCGTTCATGCCCTGGGTTTGGATCGTGACACCCATAGAAACCATGAAACTGTTTGTAGTGGCGAGTGTGCTGGGGGCACTTGGTCAGTATCTGATGACCTTCGCGCTTAAGGTCGCGGAGGCATCTGTGGTTAGCCCCTTCAACTACACGGCAATCATCTGGGGCATCTGTTTTGATGTGGTCATCTGGTGCCTTTGGCCTAGTTGGCCCACGGTGATTGGGGCCGTGTTCATCAGCACCGCCGGGCTCTACATTTTCCATCGGGAAGCCCTCCTCAAACGGTCGTGAGGGGGCTTTTTGACCTGGCTGAGGTATGCCAAAATCCGCGAGAGCAATATGGGAGTGAACACGTGCCCAAGGAGAATGATCGAATTCCGGCCTGCTGCGCCAACGGACAAAAGGGTGTGGTCTGATGGTGGGGAACATGCACGTCTCCCCTGTGGCGGGCGCCCTGGGCGCTGAAATTACAGGTGTTGACCTCAACCAGGTCAGCGAACAGGTGATCAAAGACATTCGGAGCGCGTTGCTCCAGCATGGTGTCATCTTTTTCCGCGATCAAGATTTGACGCCTGAGAGCCAAACCGCATTCGCGCGCCGCTTTGGTCCGTTGAACCAGCACCCTTACGTAACCCCCATGGATGGTCATCCGGATGTCTTTCTGATTGTCAAGGAACCGGAGGATAAACATCACTTTGGCAACAGCTGGCATACGGACCTAGCCTATGCGGAGCATCCCGCCATGGCAACAATCTTGTACGGTCTGGACGTGCCGGATGCCGGCGGCGACACCATGTTCCTGAGCCAAGCGGCTGCTTATGAGGCCCTGTCCGATGGCATGAAGACCATGCTGTCGGACCTCAGGATCGTTTACACGAACTCCAATTCCTATGGGAAGGGCTCACAGCGGTTCAAGGACGGTGTGGCCAAGGCCATGGAGGTCAGCCAGGCGGTGAGAACGGAAGTTATCCATCCGGCGGTGCGCACTCATCCTGAGACGGGCCGCAAGGGGCTTTACCTGAGCGACACGCATTTCGTCCGCTTCGCCGATATGACGCCCAAAGAATCGCGGCCATTGTTTGACTTCCTCGTCGCCCACGCGACCCGGCCCGAATTCACCTGCCGGTTTCAATGGCGAAACGGCTCGGTGGCCATGTGGGACAACCGCTGCACCATGCACTATGCGATCAGTGATTTTCCGAACGCCCGACGCATCATGCAGCGCGTGACCCTGGAGGGTGACCGGCCGGTCTAGGACGGAGGCCGCGGGATCAGGTCTCTTCTGGGAAATTCAGCTCCACGAAGATGTTGTGCGGACCGGTGACGAAGATTTGGCGGATGCCGCTTCCAGGCACCACGCGGCGGTCCTGTACGCAGTCCATGGCGCTGATGCGGGTGTCGAACTCGTCATAGCGGTCTGGATCGCCTAGGTAGGCCAGGTGATGGAGCGTGCCCGTGTCATTGCCGACCTTTTTCTCCGTGCCGATGAGGTGGATGATCGGATGTTCGTCCATCTGATTGTAGAGCCAGTAGCCGGGAAAATCGAAAGGTGGGCGATCACCCGTATGGAGCTCCAGAACTTCACAGAAAAAGTCCTTGGTTTCTTCCAGATGGTTGGTCTGAAGTGTCGTGTGATCCATTCGCATGAACTTAAAGTCCCTTGATGAAGACGCCGATCGCGTCGATGGCGTTTTGCCAGTTTTCACCCTCGGTCAGGCCCGAGGCCTTGCGCGGCTTGAAGCTGTGGTCGCCGTCCTCCAACCAGTAAAGTTGAATGGTGGCGCTAAGGCGATAACCGAAGATTTCTTCGCGGGTGCCGAGCGCGTCGCGCGTCCCCTGGCAAAGCAAGGTTGGTGTTTTCAGGCCTTCCAGGTGTTCCAGCCGGTTCAGCCCCGGTTCCTTGCCTGGCGCGTGGAACGGATAGCCCAGGCAAACCAGACCCTTGACCTCGGCGTCATCGGCAACCAGCGATGCAATCCGACCGCCCATGGACTTCCCGCCAATGACGAGACTGTTCACGCCCAGTTCGCCGATCACGTCGTGCCAGGTCTCGATTAGCTGCGGTAATCGGTTCGGCGGTTTCTTCTTTCCGGATTTGCGGCGTTCTGCCATATAGGGAAACTCGAACCGGGCGACGCGAAATCCCATAGCGCCCAGACGCTCGGCGAAAACCTGCATGAATTCGGAATCCAAGGGTGCACCGGCGCCATGGGCGAGTGCGATGGTGGTGGCGGCGTCGTCCGGGCCGTCGAACAGAAAATTCACAATCCTAGATCCGTCCGCCGCTGACCCTCAGGTTCGCGCCGTTGACGTAGGAGGCGGCGTCGGAAAGCAGCCAGACAATAGCCTCGCCGATTTCTTCTGGCTGACCGACCCGTCCGGCAGGTAGTTGTGGCCCCATGCGCTCCAGGACCTCCGTTGTCGGCATATCCGTCTCCGTGAGGCCCGGCGCCACCGTGTTGACGCGAATGCCCTCGCGGGCGACCTCTTGCGAGAGCCCGATAGTGAGGCTATTCACCGCGCCCTTCGACGCCGCGTACAGGATGCCGTCGTTCGGTGCACCCAGGTGAGCGGACCCGGACGAGACATTGACGATGGCACCACCGTCGCCCCCGTGCTTCGTCGACATGCGTTTGACGGCGGCCCGGGCGCAGAGGAAACAGCCCAACACATTGGTGTTCAAGACTGCCTGAATCTCGTCATTGGTGAGTTCATCAAGGCGTCCGCGCGGGCCGTGGACGCCGGCGTTGTTGATGAGCCCCGTGATCCGGCCCAGTTTTGCTGTGACCGCGTCGAACATACGTTCGACCTGGGCCTCGTCGCCCGTGTCCGCCTGCACGGTCATGGCTATGCCACCTGCGTCGCGGATGGCCGTCGCGACGGCTTCGGCCTTGTCCGCGTTGTTGACATAGTTCACGGCAACAGCGTGCCCCGCCTCGGCACAGAGTTTGGCCGCCGCTGAGCCAATTCCCCGGCTTCCGCCGGTAATCAGAGTAATTCGTTCCATTCTCACCCGGTGAACTCGGCAAAGAAGTCGTTTCCCTTGTCGTCGACGACGACGAAGGCGGGGAAGCCCTCAACGGCGATCTTCCAGATGGCTTCCATGCCCAGCTCCTCGTATTCCACGACCTCCACATGCTTGATGCAGTCCTGGGCGAGGCGCGCCGCTGGGCCGCCAATGGAGCCAAGATAGAAGCCCCCGTGTTGATGGCAGGCATTGGTGACGGCCTTGGAGCGATTGCCTTTGGCTAGCATGAACAAGGAACCGCCGGCAGCCTGGAATTGTTCGACATAGGCGTCCATACGCCCCGCCGTGGTCGGCCCGAAGGAACCGGAGGCGAAGCCTTCCGGCGTCTTCGCGGGGCCGGCGTAATAGACGCCGTGGTCCTTGAAGTACTGGGGTAGGCTATCGCCTGTATCTAGGCGCTCTTTTAGTTTCGCGTGGGCGATGTCGCGGGCCACGATCAGCGGACCGTTTAGGCTTAGCCGCGTCTTCACCGGACATTCCGCCAACTGGGCTAGAATTTCCGTCATGGGCCGATTGAGATCCACGGAGACGACCTCCCCACCTAAGGCATCATCGGTCACGTCCGGAAGGTATTGGGCCGGATTGGTTTCCAGTTGCTCCAGGAACACGCCGTCCTTGGTGATCTTTCCTTTGATTTGGCGGTCGGCTGAGCAGGAGACCCCGAGACCGACGGGACACGATGCGCCGTGGCGCGGCAGGCGGATGACCCGGACATCATGACAGAAGTACTTACCGCCGAACTGGGCGCCGATGCCCATGTCGCGGGTTATCTTTAGGATTTTCTCTTCCCATTCCGTGTCGCGGAAGGCTTGGCCGTACTGGTTCCCCTCGGTCGGGAGCGCGTCCAGGTATTTGGTGGATGCCAGCTTCACGGTTTTCAGGTTCATTTCCGCCGACGTGCCGCCGATGACCACCGCCAGGTGATAGGGTGGACAGGCCGCCGTGCCCAGCGTGCGAATCTTCTCGTCGAGAAATTTCACCAGGCTGTCCGGATTCAAGAGAGCCTTGGTCTGCTGATAGAGGAACGTCTTGTTTGCCGACCCGCCGCCCTTGGCGATGAACAGGAAGGAATATTCGTCGCTCTCGGTGGCATAAATATCGATCTGGGCTGGCATGTTGTCGCCCGTGTTGACCTCCTGGAACATGTCTATGGGTGCCACCTGGGAATAGCGCAGGTTGTTCTCTTCATAGGCTCGCATGGCGCCTTCAGCCAGGGCCGCTTCGTCGCCGCCGCCAGTCCAAACGCGTTGACCTTTCTTGCCCATGACGATGGCGGTCCCCGTGTCCTGGCACATAGGCAGCACCCCGCCGGCCGCGATGTTGGCGTTCTTCAGGAGATCCAGAGCTACGAAACGGTCATTGTCGGAGGCCTCAGGGTCCTCCAGGATTTTACTTAGCTGCACCAGGTGCGCGGGGCGCAGTAGGTGGTTGATGTCCTTGAAGGCCTCCGCCGAGAGCTCGGCGATGACAGCCGGATCAATGGTCAGGATCTCCTCGCCGTTCATGGAAGTCATGCCCACGCCGCCGTCGATGTCGAGCTTCCGATAGGTCGTCTCATCCGAGCCGAGCGGGAACATGTTGTAGTGATCGTAGCCGGTCATGACGTCCTCTCTGATCTTCAGGGGGCGTTTTCGAAAGTCTATCGTCTGGCCCCGCCCCACCGCGCCGGGAATCAGGACCGCTTGTTGCGGAAAGTGTCGAGGGCGATGACTTCGCCGGTTTTTGGTTGATCGTGGTCGGCGGAATCGTCGTTGTCCTCCGTCACGGCCAGTTTCTCGATCGCCTCGTAATGATCCTCGTCACCGTCGCCGCCCAGGGCAGATAGGTCTTCGTCATCCATGGAGACGGTTTTTAGCTGCAGGCCAAAATTAACCGACGGATCGGCGAAGGAGGTGATGGCGGCATAAGGGATCACCATTTGCTCCGGCTTACCTTTAAACCGCAGGCTGACGGCGAAACCATTTGCGTCGACAACCAGGTTTTCGAACTGATGCTGGAGGACAATGGTCATCTCATCCGGATGCTCAGCCCGCAGATAGGGCGGCACCTTGACGCCGTTATCGCCGGTCTTGAAGGTGATGTAGAAATGATGATCGCCAGGCAGGCCGTGTTCGGTCGCCAAGGTCAGCGCGCGCTCAATGA
>CAZNWX010000026.1:0-14405 GCA_964576415.1 uncultured Magnetovibrio sp.
CCGTTGGCGGCAGCGGTGAAGTCATCCACGTCTCATTAATGCCCTGGGACTAGCCTATGGACGATCGGGCCCAGGATGCCAAAGCAAGAATTCCGATCACCGTTTTGACGGGCTTCCTAGGCGCAGGGAAGACCACTTTGCTCAACCGCATTCTCGAGTCACGGCCCGCCGGCCAGTACGCTGTAATCGTCAACGAGTACGGCGATATCGGGCTCGATGTCGACCTGATCGAGCCAGTGCTCTTCGACGGCCGTGATGAACGCGAAAGCACAAATTGCGGACTACGTCTCCGCAGAAGTGCAGGCGGAGAGAAGTTCGAGTGTCATGGACATGGGCGGCGACAATCCACCGCCGATGATGGCCGTCCGTGGCCCGGCCTCGAAAGTGCAACTGAGATCCTTGATCAGGCGCATGCCGTTGATCTCAAAGGAGACGTCGTCGAGGACCAGGGGCAGGATATCGGCACGTGGTTTCATGGGATTACGCATGCCGCTTTTGTGCGGCGTCCCGGATCAGGAACGCTGCGCCGTTGACGCAGGTGGACAGCACCAGAAGGATCAGACCCAATCCCAGCGCGAGGGCCAGGTCGCCTCTAGAAACCTCCAGCGCGATGGCCGTGGTCATTACCCGGGTGGCATGATCGATGTTACCGCCGACGATCATCACCGCGCCGACCTCGGCGCTGGCCCGGCCGAAACCGGCCAGGATCGCGGTGAGTAGCGAGAACCGACCATCCCAAAGCAGCGCCGTGAGCGAGCGTACTGGGCCGGCGCCGAGCGAGCGCATTTGCTCTTCGTACTCGCGCCACAGATCCTCCATCACTTGGTGGGTCAGGGACGCGATGATTGGCGTTACCAGAATGACCTGGGCGATGATCATCGCCGTTGGCGTGAACAACAGTCCCAGCACTCCGAACGGGCCAGCGCGGCTAAGCAGCAGGTAGACAATGAGGCCGACCACCACCGGCGGTAGGCCCATGAAGGCATTCAGGACGACGATGATGACCTTCCGGCCCGGAAATCGAAACAGCGCCGTCGCCGCCCCCAGCGGCAACCCGATCACGGCGGCGATGAACACTGCGGACAGACTGACCTCGAGGGACAGACCAACAATTTCTGCCAGGTCCTTGTCAAGCCCGGCGACCATGGCAAAGGCCGCAGCGAAAGCGTCGCTGATGTCGTTCATGAACATCTGTTCCGATACTGCGTTCGAGCTCTTTCAAGCATAGGCGTTCGCCTTTGGCAAAGGCTTTGGTTCTGATGGGGGGCGGCGTTCACTTGCATGGGCGGCCTTGGATCGACATCATGCCTTCCCATATATCAGGGAGACCGCCGTTGTGAAGAGAGCATCATGAACCAAACATCGGAAACGCTGGTCGCGCCGGATCCGATGGATCCGCGTCTCACTGAACGGGTCGAGGGCATCGATCACGAGGGCAAGCCCGTAACCACCTCGGTGACCGTGGAGCGACCGTTGACCCTGTTCCTGAATTCCCGCGAAATCGTCACCATGATGACTATCTGTGACTATCCCGAGTACCTGGCCGTCGGTTACCTGGTGAACCAGAACATGCTCGGCCCCGACGACGAAGTGACGGGAATCGAATACGAAGAGGATATCGAAACCGTCGTGGTGCGGACCGCTACGGAGACGGATTTCGAGGACAAGTTGAAGAAAAAGACGCTGACGTCCGGATGCGCGCAGGGCACGGTGTTTGGCGACGTCATGGAAAGTTTCAAGGATGCCCAATTGTCGGCCGACGTCCGGATCAAGACATCGTGGCTATACGCGCTAGTTAAGAAGATCAACACCATGCCGAGCCTTTACCTGGAGGCGGGGGCCATCCACGGTTGCGTCCTGTGTCAGGCGGATCGCGTGCTGCTTTATATGGAGGACGTGGGACGCCACAACGCAGTGGATAAGATTGCAGGCTACATGTTCATGAACAAGATCAGCGGCGACAACAAGATTTTCTACACCACTGGTCGGTTGACCTCCGAGATGGTCATCAAGACTGTCCAGATGGGAATCCCCATCCTTGCGTCACGGTCCGGGTTCACCGCGTGGGGGGTAGATCTCGCGCGTCAGGTGGGGCTGACCCTGATTGGCCGCTCTCGGGGCAAGCGGTTCGTCGCCTTGGCCGGGTCTGAGCGCATAGACTACGACGCCGATTACGCAGCGATCGAGGACGAGCCCGCGAAACTCCGGCGCAAGGGAGCGTCAGCATGAGCACCGGCACTGTCGGTGTTTTACTGGCTGGCGGCCTGGCGCGGCGCATGGGCGGTGGTGACAAAAGCCTGCTGGAATTGGAAGGCCAACGCATCCTGGACCGGGTGATCTCTCGCGCCCGACCGCAGGTGGACGCCCTTGTGCTCAACGCGAACGGCGACCCGGACCGGTTCTGGGAGTGCAATTTGCCGGTCGCTTCCGACGTCATCGGCGCCTTCGCCGGACCGTTGGCGGGCATCTTGACGGGCATGGATTGGGCGCGGCGTGAGGCGCCGGCGGCCGAATGGCTGGCATCCTTCGCTACCGATGCGCCGTTTCTGCCAGCTGATATGGTGGCGCGGTTTCATACCGCCGTCGCGGAAGAGGGGGCAGAGATCGTCTGTGCCATGTCGCAAGATCGCACCCATCCGGTATTTGCGCTCTGGCCGCTGCGGCTCATGGACGAGTTGCGGGCCGTCATGGAGAACGAAGAGATGCGCAAGATCGACCGCTGGACGGCCCGCTACCGGACTGCGCACGTGAGTTTCGCGGTTGACGCCGATGGCATAGATCCTTTCTTCAACGTCAACCGGCCGGAGAACCTGGAGGAAGCGCGCCGCCTCCTGGGCCAACGGGGTGCAGCATGAGCGCTTTGGAAAGCATGCGCGTCGGCATAGTTGTCGAACGCCGCGAGATCGATAGCCGCTGGGCCGACTACACCTGGGAGCCGGTGGCGGTGATTCCGGGAGCCGCGCCTTTGGTGTCCCCGGCCGAGTGGCTGCCGTTGCGCGCCGGCGAGGGCTGGGAACACTTCTTAATCGGGACATTGGATATCGAATTGTTCCGCCGTGAGACGGAGGGCTACCGCGCGAATCTAACAAATGTGCCACCGCATGTTTATGTGGTCCTGACCCGCGGCACCGAGGCGGATGAACCTGAGATCATGCCGTTCCTAGCCACAGTCTGCCCCTATGAGGCGGAAAGCTACACGGAAGGCGATGAGGAAATTGTCGAGGGCGTACCCATGCCCGATCAGATCGGCGCGTGGGTACAGCAGTTCGTGGACAGTTACCACGTGGACGAACCCTTCAAGAAGCGTAAGAACAAGAAGGCCTATGATCCGCGCAAGGGGGATTTCTCCCGCCACTCGCCGCCCGTTCGCGGCGGCAATGGGAGCGGTCATGGCTGAGCGGGGCGAAGGGCGCATGGCGCGGTGGTCGCGCCTGAAGACGAAAGGTGGGGCTAGCGAGGCCGAGAACACGGCCGCTCTGCATGTTGATGATCCGCCGTTGGAAGACGCGCCGCCGCAGCGCGAGGTGCCTGCCGGGTTTGAGGATCTGCCCGATCCGGCGAACCTTCCTGGCGGCGTACAGAACCGGAATTTCGTGCCGCCCATGACACCCCTGGCGGACGCAAAGGGGAGTGAAGAGGTGGGGGGCGCTTTCGAAGCACCGCCGTCCGACGGCACCGTCCCGGTAAAGGCCTTGGCGGTGGATTTGCCGGAACGGGAATTGACGCCCGAGGAAGAAGAGGCGGTGAGCGCTCTTCCGCCACTTGAGAACCTGGACAAGGATTCCGACTTCACACCGTTCCTGGCCGACAATATTCCGGAGTTCATCCGCAACCGGGCGCTCAAGATCCTGTGGCGCAGCGACCCCTTGTTCGGTTTTCAGGACGGCCTGGACGATTACGCTGAGAATTTCCGGGTCATCGATAAACTGATCGACGCAGCGACGCAGTCCAGCTACAAGCCGGGCCAAGGGTATGACCAGCCTGAAGAGGCGGATGCGGAGGGCGACGGCGAGACGCCTGAAGCAACCGAGACGGCCGAAGCGGCCGATCCGAAGAGTGACGACGAGGCGACGTCGGTGGCGGCGACATCGGACGATTCGGTTGAACAGGAGCGCCCGCAAGATGTTGGAAATACGACCGTTCCGAGCGACGAAGGTGATGCCGGGGCCAAGGACGCGTGATTTTGATGCATAATCCACTAAAAATTTTCACCTATAAATAAATTTTGCACAATTAATTTTTGTGCACCGCAGCGTAATGATCCGACACGTCAAATGTCCATATCTTTTGCATGGTCGACTTCCTAAGTGCTTGAAATATAATGGCTAGATGCTTACAGAAAGTAATATCGATACTCATTCGCAATTAGGGAGTTATCCACTGGCGATCTAGTAGTTTTGAATCGCCGCGATGCAACATTAATATTTATGCCCATAAATGATATAACTAATTGATAATAAAAGATTATTTTTCTATAAAAATTCCTAGAGCTTGAGCGTAGCCCCGTTGACTTGCGAACACATATAGAGCGATAATTCGCAGCTGAAGCGTGCCGGTTAGTGCGCTCGGCAATGGGTGAGGACTCCCCGCGACGGCGGGACATTCAAGATTAAGGACACATTCGTGCAGGCGGACACAGTATCGGACAGCGGCGTTCCTGCAGGACCCGCGCATCCGAACCAGGCAGAGACCGAAACGACGACCGCCATATCCGGAGAGGATATGCTGCGGGCGAACGTTTATGGGCTGTTGGCGCGTGTGCTGACGTCGCCGCCCTCCGACGAAACCTTGGAAATTGTGCGCGACCTCGCCGATGCGGATGACGGCACCGAGATGGGCGCCGCCT
The DNA here is from genome assembly GCA_964576415.1 of uncultured Magnetovibrio sp. Classification (GTDB taxonomy): domain Bacteria; phylum Pseudomonadota; class Alphaproteobacteria; order Rhodospirillales; family Casp-alpha2; genus UBA3470. The sequence continues at coordinate 4,847 of CAZNWX010000026.1, forward strand.
TGTCCAACCTCGGAACCCTTGCCGCCCGGGCCCCGCGCGCTCAGGTGGAGGACGAATATACGCGCCTGTTCTATGGTTTCGGAGCCGGCGGCGAAATCACGCCGACGGCGTCCTTTTACCGGACCGGCTTCATCAATGATAAACCTCTGGCCAACCTCCGCCAGGATCTGTTGGAACTCGGCATTACCGTGTCGGGCCTCAATAAAGAGCCGGAAGACCATATCGCCTTTCTGTGTGAGGTCATGCATGGCCTGATCACCGGTGCGCTCGGTGCCAAGCAAAAATCGTTTTTCCAAAGACACCTGGCCCCTTGGGCCGCCCGGTTGTTCGGAGATCTGGAGGGGGCCGATGCGGCCGTCTTCTACATGCCCGTGGGTACCGTCGGAAAGTTTTTCATGACGGTGGAAGCCGAGGCATTTGAGATGACGGCCTGACGATCGGTCGTGCAGTAACCCTGGCGCTCATGTGAACGCCGGTTTGAGACGAAACGTATTTTGGAGTTAACAGTAGGGAGAAGACCATGGCAGAAAAAGATGCCAAAACCCTGCCGAGACGTCATTTTCTGAAGGCCGCCGGGATGACCGGCGCCGCTGCGGGTGCGGCGGTTGCGCTTTCATCGAATGACGCACAGGCAGCGGCCCCTGAGAGCGGACAAAAATCCGGCTATCAGGAAACAGAGCACGTGATGAAGTATTACGAGCTCGCCCGGTTCTAACCACAAGCCATAGGGAGTAAATTTTTATGCTCACGAAAAAGAGCAACGGGGTGGCGAATGGCCCCCGTTTGAAGAAGGCTCTGGCTGGTGTGATCGGCGGTGCGATGGACCGCCGGACATTCCTGAGACGCTCAGGTCTCACCGCTGGAGGGGCCGCGCTTGCGGCAGCCACGCCTTTGGGTATGGCGAAGCAGGCGAAAGCCCAAGCTGCGACCGCAAAAATTAACAAAATCAAATCTGTATGTACGCACTGCTCAGTCGGCTGCACCGTTGTCGGTGAAGTTGCCAACGGTGTGTGGGTTGGTCAGGAGCCGGGCTTCGAAAGCCCCTTTAACCTGGGTGCGCATTGCGCCAAGGGGGCTGCTGTCCGCGAACACGCCCACAATGAGCGGCGTTTGCGCTACCCGATGAAATTGGAGGGTGGCCAGTGGAAGAAACTGAGCTGGGATGACGCGATCAATGAGATCGGCGATAAGATGCTCGATATCCGTAAGTCGTCCGGTCCGGATTCCGTTTACTGGCTAGGTTCCGCCAAGTTTAATAACGAGCAGTCCTACCTGTTCCGAAAGTTTTATGCCTTCTGGGGCTCGAACAACGGTGATCACCAGGCTCGGATCTGCCACTCGACCACGGTTGCCGGTGTTGCGAACACCTGGGGCTACGGTGCGATGACGAACAGCTACAATGACATGCATAATTCGCGTGCCATGTTCCTGATCGGCTCGAACCCGGCCGAGGCGCACCCTGTAGCTGTGCAGCACATCCTCAAGGCGAAAGAGCAGAACAACTCGGCTCTGATCGTTTGTGACCCCCGGTTCACGCGGACGGCGGCCCACGCCGATGAGTTCGTGCGGTTCCGTCCAGGCACCGACGTGGCGCTGATCTGGGGTATTCTGCACCACATCTTCGAAAATGGCTGGGAAGACAAGCAGTACATCAAACAGCGCGTTTGGGGTATGGAACAGATACGGTCCGAAGTCGCGAAATGGACGCCTGAAGAGACCGAACGGGTCACGGGTGTTCCGGGCGCGCAGCTTAAGCGGGTTGCCCGGACGCTGGCCAACAACCGTCCCGGCACCATCGTATGGTGCATGGGCGGCACCCAGCACACCAATGGCAACAACAACACACGGGCCTATTGCATACTGATGTTGGCGCTTGGCAACATCGGCCGCTCCGGCGGTGGCGCCAATATTTTCCGTGGCCACGATAACGTTCAGGGTGCCACCGACTTCTGTATCCTGTCGCACTCCTTGCCGGGTTATTACGGCCTGAAAAAGGGTTCGTGGAAGCACTGGGCGCGGGTCTGGGATGTAGACTACAACTATCTGAAAGGTCGTTTCGCATCCGAGAAACTAATGCAGTCCAAGGGCATTCCGGTCAGCCGCTGGATCGACGGTATTCTTGAAGACAAAAAGAATATAGACCAGCCGGACAACGTCCGGGCCATGGTGCTGTGGGGTCACGCTGTGAACTCGCAAACCCGCCTGCCGGAAATGAAGACTGCGATGGAGAAGCTGGATTTGATGGTGATCATCGATCCGGTGCCGACCTTCGCCGCCGTCATTCCGGACCGCAAGGATGGTATCTACGTGTTACCAGCGGCGACACAGTTCGAAACCTATGGTTCCGTGACCGCGTCCAACCGCTCTCTGCAATGGCGTGAAAAGATCGTCGACCCGGTTTACGAATCGCTGCCGGATCACACGATCATGTACAAGCTCGCGAAAAAGCTCGGCTTTGAGAAAGAGATGTTCAAGAACATCAAAGTCAACAATGACGAGCCGCTGATCGAAGACGTGACCCGCGAATTCAATACGGGCATGTGGACGATTGGTTACACGGGGCAGTCACCCGAACGCCTCCGCACGCACATGCAGAACCAATCCACCTTCGACAAGACCACGCTCCTTGCGCGCGGCGGTCCGGCCGATGGTGACTACTATGGTCTGCCGTGGCCGTGCTGGGGCACCGCTGAAATGAAACACCCGGGGACGCCGGTTCTTTATGATCCGTCGAAGCCGGTTGCTGAAGGTGGTTTGAACTTCCGGGCTCGCTTCGGCGTGGAGCGGAAGGGTGAAAACCTTCTGGCTGAAGGCTCCTACCCGGTGGGTAACGAACTCAAGGATGGTCACCCCGAATTCAGCATGGCCATGCTGAAGAAGCTGGGCTGGGATTCGGACCTGACCGCCGATGAGCGCGCCGCCATCAAAAAAGTCGCCGGGGATAAGACCAACTGGAAGACTGACCTTTCCGGCGGTATCCAGCGGGTTGCCATTAAGCACGGCTGTGCGCCTTTCGGTAACGCGAAAGCGCGGACCGTCGTCTGGACGTTCCCGGATCCGGTGCCTCTGCATCGTGAACCGTTGTACACGCCCCGGCGCGATCTTCTGCCCAAGTACTCCACGTACAAGGACAAAAAGGCCTATCGCCTTCCGACCATGTACGCGTCCATTCAGAAGAAAGACTTCTCGAAAGACTTTCCGACGATTCTCACATCCGGACGTTTGGTCGAATATGAGGGTGGCGGTGATGAGAGCCGGTCAGTGAAATGGTTGGCTGAATTGCAGCAAGACATGTTCTGTGAAGTTCACCCCGTGGATGCCAACAACGCTGGTATTCGCGATGGTGCAGACATGTGGGTCTATTCACCTGAGGGCGGCAAGGTCCTTGTCAAAGCCTTGGTAACCGAACGTGTTGCCCAAGGTGTCGTCTTCATGCCGTTCCACTTTGGTGGTCATTGGCAGGGCAAAGACCTCAGGTCAAAATACCCGGAAGGTAGTGATCCCTACGTGTTGGGTGAAGCGTCCAACATGTGTGGTACCTACGGGTATGATTCGGTGACCCAAATGCAGGAAACCAAAACAACCCTCTGCAAAATTGAAGCAGCGTAAGGTAAAGGAGAAATATCATGGCAAGAATGAAGTTCCTTTGCGATGCCGAGCGCTGCATTGAATGCAACGCTTGTGTCACCGCATGTAAAAACGAACATGAGGTGCCATGGGGCGTCAACCGTCGCCGCGTGGTGACCATCAATGATGGGAAGCCTGGCGAGCGGTCGATTTCCGTGGCCTGCATGCACTGCTCTGATGCACCGTGCATTGCGGTCTGCCCCGTGGATTGCATTTACGAAACCGAGGAAGGCGTGGTTCTGCACTCGAAAGATCTCTGTATCGGGTGTGGCTATTGCTTCTTTGCTTGTCCCTTTGGGGCGCCGCAGTACCCGCAGGCGGGTAACTATGGTAGCCGCGGAAAAATGGACAAGTGTACTTTCTGCGCCGGCGGTCCGGAGGACGACAACTCCGCCGCTGAGTTCCAGAAGTACGGCAAGAACCGTCTGGCGGAAGGTAAGCTGCCGCTATGCGCCGAAATGTGCTCGACCAAAGCTCTCTTGGGCGGCGACGGCGACATGCTCAGCAACATTTACCGCGAGCGGATTGTTAGCCGTGGCTTCGGCTCTGGCGCTTGGGGTTGGGGTACCGCCTATCAGTTGAAGGCGGGGTCTTAAACTCTTAGATGTAAGCGATTGGGGCGGCGGTATCCATATACTGGATACCGCCGCCCTGCGTTATTAATCCCCGAGATGTGCGGATACCGTCGGGTATCCAAATTTTTCGGGGACATATCGAGACGGGATAGGGATAAGAGCGGTATGAAGGCCCTTTACACGCTTCGGACCGTAAGCGTCCTGATGGTCGCAGGCGTTATTCTCGCCGGGTGCCTGGATGAGAAGCATGATCGCATCACCAAATTTGAACCCGGTGTGTACCTGGGTAAACCCGATACACAGTTATCTAATAAGCAACGGGATGTTTTAGTGCGTCGGGCCAGGCTCCAGAGTGGAGTCGTTAAGGTAACCGGTGGGGGTGGTATTTTGGCAGCGCCGTCGAGGTCGAGCTCTGTGCGCACACCGTCTAATAGTGCGGCCTTTTTCGGAAAATTAAATTCTCGCGCCACTAATCAAAAAGGGCCCTAGGCCGTGAACATACGAGCACGCAAAGAAGAGGGAATGATGTCATGACAGGCAAGAAACTGCGCCGACTTTTGGCCGTTTTGAGCATTCTTGTTTTCGCCGTCGTCGCTGGTTTCACCGGATCACCGACGTTGTCCGTGCAGCCGGTCGCGGCGCAATCCGGCGGCCAGGTGCCGGGCGGCTGGTCCGGTAGCACCTCGGACGCAGAATTTTGGCGCGCCATCCGCAAGGGAGTGCGTGGTACCGTCAGTATTCCCGACAAGAAGGCCGCCCAGTTGGTGCAGTCGGATGGTGACGAGTTCCGCGCCTTCCGCAATGGCAAGATGGCGAGTTTTGGCGTTAACGCTATGATCATCGTGGTCCTCGTCCTGATCGTCTTCTATATCATACGCGGTAAGATCAATATCGATGCCGGTCGGGACCCCGAAGGCCAGACCATCGAACGCTTTAACTCGCTGGAGCGGTTCACCCACTGGTTGACCGCGTCGAGCTTCATAATTCTTGCGCTGACGGGCTTGAACGTCCTGTACGGCAAGTTATTCATGCCAGCTCTGATCGGCAAGGAATCCTTCGCGACCTTGTCGATGTGGGGCAAAATGGCACACAACTACATCGCCTGGGCCTTCATGATCGGCATTGTCATGATGTTCATCCTCTGGGTTAAGGATAACATTCCAGATCTCACGGACGTCAAATGGTTGGCCAAGGGCGGCGGGCTATTCACAGACGGTGTGCATCCGCCGGCGAAGCGGTTCAACGCCGGTCAGAAGTTGATCTTCTGGTCCGTGGTATTGGGCGGCGGATCGCTGTCCATGTCGGGGCTGGCGCTGTTGTTTCCGTTCGAACTTCAGATGTTTGCCGGCTCTTTCAAGATCATCAATGCCTTCGGCTTTGATTTCCCCACGGTCCTGAGCCCACTACAAGAAACCCAGTATGCGCTCATGTGGCATGGGGTCGTCGCCATGGGCATGATCGTCATTATCATCGGCCATATCTATATCGGATCGCTCGGCATGGAGGGGGCTATCGACGCCGTCGCTGACGGCCAAGTGGACCGCAACTGGGCCAGGGAACACCACGGCCTTTGGGTTGAGGAACTGGACAATGAGGCCCTGGAGAATGCCGAGAGCCATCCGGCGGAATAGGCGGCGGGGAGAGTTGAGATGACCGAAGAGAAATGGAAGTCGTTCTGGATGGGCACCATCGCAGCGGTGGTTGTCGCCGTGGTGGCTGGTGTCGTCATGACCAGCACCAACATGACGGCCGGGGAGAAATTCTCGTCGTCCAGCACGCGGCTCTAGCACTGACGTTACGTCCGTTATACGCTCACGCGGCGAACGAATTCACCGCGAGGTATAAAGTATGTCGACCAATCAGGATTGGCTGGAGCTTTCCGTCGAGGAGACGCTAGCGCCGCATCTCCCCATCATAGACCCTCATCATCACCTGTGGGAATTCCGTCCCGATGGAGTATCTCCACGTTACCTGATGGAAGAGTTTCAGGCTGATTTAGGCGCCGGACACAACATCGTCGCCACCGTCTTTATCGAATGCGGTACCATGTACAAAACCGACGGCCCGGAAGGCTTGCGCTCCGTCGGAGAGATGGAGTTCGCCAACGGCATCGCCGCCATGAGTGCGTCGGGTATGTACGGCGCAACGCGAATCGGCGCCGGACTTATTGGCAATGCCGATCTGTGCCTGGGTGCCGCCGTGGGTGAGATCCTGGATGCCTTGGCTGTGGCTGGTGGCGGGCGCTTTCGCGGCATTCGCGATCAGGCCAATTGGGAGGCGGATGAGGGGATCCGCAATGGCCGGTTCGTCACCGGCCCGCACGCTTACATGGATCCTAAATTTCGCGAGGGATTTCCCGAACTGGCGAAGCGCGACCTCAGCTTTGAAGCCTGGTGTTTCCATAGTCAGATCACCGATCTCACCGATCTCGCCCGGACGTTTCCTGATACTCGGATCGTACTGAACCATTTCGGCGGCCCCCTCGGTGTCGGCCCCTACGCTGGGAAGCAGGATGAGATTTTCGAGGTCTGGAAGGCCGACGTCGCCGAGCTGGCGGGCTGTCCGAACGTCCATGCCAAGCTGGGCGGCATTAACATGGACATCAACGGTTTCGGTTGGGAGGATCAAGACCGGCCTCCAGAGAGCGGCAGGCTAATGGACGCAACTCGGCGATTTTATGACCACGCGATCTCCTGTTTCGGCGTAGATCGCTGCATGTTTGAATCGAACTTCCCTGTCGATAAACTAAGCTGCAGCTATAATACCCTGTGGAACTCGTTCAAGCGATTAACCGACGACTTCAGTGTTGATGAGCGGGCAGCGCTGTTCCACGATACGGCCAATCGATTTTATCGTTTGGGGCTTTAGGTCTGATCGATCTGTGATGCGGTAACCCTCAAGCTGTTGAGACAGATCACGGGGAATATCAAAATCAACTTTGGCGGCCAGTATTTGGAATGCCTGAAAGTGGGTCTTAAGCTGTTGGATTAAACTTTGCCCGAAATGATGGAAGGTGGCGCCGATCAATATGATGTGGTTGAAAAATTCCACGAATGCACCCACGAATTACGCGACCCGGGCGCCATGCTCAATTGTGATTTAGACCCACAATTTTAGAGAAGAATGCCGACGCCAAGGCCTACGAGGGATACATTTCGCCTAGGTGGGCTTATTCCGCCGCCACGGCGGTTTCTCCCGCTGGCGTCACCCGTACGGCACAGAACTTAAACTCAGGGATCTTGCCGACCGGGTCCAATTGCGGATTGGTCAGGATATTTGCAGCCGCCTCATGGAAGCAAAACGGGATGAAGACCATGCCGTCGGGCACGTCCCTATCGGCGCGGACCTGGATATCCACCGCGCCCCGGCGGCTTTCGACGCGGACCGTATCGCCTGGGCCGACGCCCATTTCGCCCATTTGGTGGGGGTTGATACTGACAACCGGGATGGACTCTAGGCCATTCAAGGTCTCGGCGCGCCGGGTCATAGCCCCTGTGTGCCAATGCTCAAGCATGCGGCCCGTGGTCAGGACCAGGGGATAATCGTCATCTGGCAATTCGTCGGGCGGCGTCAGTTGTGCGGCCACCAGTTTGGCACGGCCTGTTTCCGTCGGGAAACCTTCGCCGAAGATGATGTCGTTTCCGGGCTGGTCCTCGGCGTTACAGGGATAGGTGACCGCGTCTTCGCGCTCAAGCCGTTCCCAGGTGATGTTGTCGAGGGACCGCATGGTCCGCTTCATCTCGTTGAACACATCGGCGGGGTTCGTGTAGTTCCAGTCCAGGCCGATGCGATTGGCTATCTCTTGAATAATCCACCAGTCCTGACGTGCATCGCCGGGCATTGAGATGGCTGGCCGGGCCAGTTGCACCTGCCGGTTGGTGTTGGAGAAGGTGCCCGTTTTCTCGGGAAAGGCAGATGCTGGCAGGATGACATCTGCGTGGAAGCACGTTTCGGTCATGAAGATATCCTGAACGACCAGATGCTCCAGCATGGCCAAGCCGTCGCGGGCATGCTGCACGTCGGGATCGGACATGGCCGGGTTCTCACCCATGATGTAGATACCCTTGATCTGGCCTGCGTGGACGGCATCCATGATCTCAACGACCGTCAGCCCCTTCTTGGTGTCCAACGCTGTGTTCCATTCCTTCTCGTAGATTGCGCGGATGTCATCCGCCTCGACTGATTTGTAGTCGGGATAGACCATGGGGATCAGTCCGGCATCCGACGCGCCCTGAACGTTGTTTTGGCCGCGCAGCGGATGCAGGCCTGTGCCGCGGCGCCCGATCTGACCGGTGATCATGGAAAGCGTAATCAGGCAACGCGCGTTGTCGGTGCCATGAACATGCTGGGAGATGCCCATGCCCCAGAAGATGATGGAACGTTCCGCGGTGGCGTAGGTGCGCGCCACGGTGCGGATGGTCTCGGCATCAATGCCGCAGACCTCCGCCATCTTCTCTGGGGCAAAGTTCTGGGCGTTCTCCTTTATGGCCTGGAACCCCTCGGTCATGGCTTGGACATACTGTTCGTCGACCAGCCCTTCTTCAATGATGGTGTGGATCATGGCGCCCAGCAGGGCCACATCGGTGCCTGGCTTGAACTGCAGCATGTGGTCCGCGTGCCTGGTTAGGTCCTGGCCGCGGGGATCGATGACAATCAGCGTCGCACCGCGCTTCGACGCCCCCTTCAGGTAGGTCGCGGCCACCGGATGGTTCTGGGTGGGTCGCGCGCCGATAACAATGATGCAATCAGAATCGTTTGCTGCCGTGAAGGGCGCTGTCACCGCGCCGGAGTTGACCCCTTCCATAAGCGCCGCCACCGAAGACGCATGACACAGACGCGTGCAATGGTCGACGTTGTTGGTTCCGAACCCCTGGCGCACTAGTTTCTGGACCATGTAGGCCTCTTCGTTGGAGCCCTTGGCGGACCCGAACCCGGCTAACGCCGACGAACCGTCGCGGTCCCGAATGGTCTTGAGGCCCGACGCCGTAAAATCGAGCGCCTCTTCCCAGGTTGCTTCCCGGAAGTGGGTAAAAGGGTTGGCGGGGTCAACTTTGTCGTGGCCATCCTTTGCAACGCCTTCCTTGCGGATCAGCGGTTTGGTCAGTCGGTGCGGGTGGCCGGCGTAATCAAAACCGAAGCGACCCTTTACGCATAAACGGTTCTGGTTGGCTGGTCCGTCGCGGCCTTCGACGTAGAGGATGTCGTCGCCCTTGGTATGGAAGGTGAGCTGACAGCCAACACCGCAATAGGGGCAGAGGGAATTCGTCGATCCTGTGGCGCCGCCCTTGAAGATCTGATCGTCGTCAAGCAGGGCCTTCGGCATAAGCGCGCCCGTGGGACAGGCCTGTACACATTCG
>CAZNWX010000027.1:0-13784 GCA_964576415.1 uncultured Magnetovibrio sp.
GTCGCATCCGCGTTGCCCCTACTAAAGGCTGCAGAATCCGTGACGTCTTTCACCGTCGACAGCGGCAAAACCTCGGGTGAGCGCGCACCTGAATTGACATCTTATCTTCGCTGGCATGGCATCGAGTCGAAGGCACAAGCCATCTCCGGCCCGCGGTCTACTGTCGGCGCGAAACTCATAGATGACCTCATGTCCGAGAACGCCGATCTATTGGTAATGGGAGCTTATACTCATAGCCGCATGCGACAGATGATCTTGGGGGGGGTCACTCGGTATATCCTCGAACATTCACCGATACCAGTCCTGATGTCGCACTAAGCTGCCGAGCACGGCATGTTTCACCGGAAGGTTATTTAGCAGGCCCTGGAAACCCTGAGGGGGGAGTGGGCAGATTGTTTCCGTCGGGTGATTCTTCGATTGAAGGAAGATCCACGAACAGCCGGTATGCGGAACCTCGTCTAACTGAAGCTCAAAGATGTCATTCCTTACCTGCCCATCTATCTTGTGCCTAAAGAGTTGGCGGACGCCCTTATTGATTGTTTGAAAGCCGGCCACGGGTAATTCAATCGTGCCATTTTGACCGTCGGTTTGTTGAAAAAGCAGGTGCCACCAAAGATGTACAGAAGGTGACCAACACTAGCGTGCGCGAAATGCTAACGAGCGTTCTTTAGAAATAAGAGATGGAGCAGGTGGAAGAGGGGCGCACATGACCTATCACTTTTCCGTCGATTTCGAGAATGACGTCTTTAACTTAGCGCGATATTGAGGATTGATCAGTTCGATCGCGCGCGAAGCCAATTGCGTCGGTATTGGTTGACTTCGGCCGCGTGATGGCGTGCCGTCTTGTCCATGGGCGGCAGGCTTTCCGAATAGAAGAATTCGGGCAATTCATCATCCCCTTCTGAGAATCCCGCCGCTTCGTTGAACACGGTTTCCATCTCCAAGGTTTCCTGACCCAATTGCAGATAGAACGACGCATCAAGTTCGGTTCCAAGGGCATCGTTGAGAGCATTGATGATCAGGTCCTGGTTGATGTTCGTGACTGAACGCCCGAACACGCATAGGCCAAGCGAATCGGCCGCGCCGCACAGGGCCTGAACTTCCATACTGGCGTCCGTCAATTCCTGAGTGCTTTTGTCCTTGGTTTCGATGTTGAACAGATTACCCGCTGTATGATCAGCGCCCTGCGCCGTTAGCATCATGCTGATGCCGGTCACCTCAATGACGCGAGGATCATAGGCGCTGATAGCCTGCTTCTTAATGACCGGAACTCGGTTTAGGTTGTAATGTTCGCCGACCCGAGCCGCACCTTGCGCCAACAGTTGTCCGCGCCCGTTTCCCGCTCGGATATCGTTCAGGGCTGCCTCCATGAATACAAGGTCGCCATAATCGCCTTCGCCTGCCTCCATGAGAAGCGCGATGGTGGCGCCGGTTTCAATAGTGTCGACACCGAGATCATTGGCGATCCAGTTCAACGCCGCCACCTCATCTGGATTTGTCAGGCCACAGTTGGTGCCTAGAAGTCCGATCGTCTCATATTCGAGCGGTGAGACGACTTCGTTGCCATCGGCGTCGGCATAAACATTCGAGCATTTGATCATGCATCCAGGCATGCAAGCATGCGTGGGATCGCCGCCGCGGGAAATATTTTGGTCGCGGATGTAGTCGCCGCCCATCTTTAATGTTTCCTTGGTGGGGTCGACGACCTGCCCGCCGCTGAAATTCCGGACCGGAATGCCACCCATGTGATTGATCAGATCGGCGACTTGCGCTGTGCCATTGCGCCCTAGGCTGGCGATGGCCAGATCATCGGACAGTTTGCTGCCGTACTCACGGATAGACCCCATAAGTTTCTTGCGGTCGGAGAACGTCGGCATCTTGTTCTTGTCGACGACGATGGCCTTCACTTTCTTTGCTGCCATTACGGCCCCGACGCCGCCCCGCGCTGAGAGGCGAACCGGTCGGTTTTCCTGGTCCGAAAAGGCAATTCCGGCGATCAAACCGCCGTATTCCGCCACTGGTCCACACATACCGATGCTGACCTTCTCGCCGTAACGCTCGTGAAGAATGGCGGCGGACTTGAACAGCCCCATTCCCATTATATCGGCGGCAGGCTCAAACGTGATTTCACCCTCTTTGGGAATGCGGATGACTACCCATTCGTCAGATTCGCCGTTCAATGTGATACCGGAGATTTCCAACTGCCCCATGGCGAACGCGAACGTCCCACCGGCATTTGATTCCTTAATCCCGCCGGTCAACGGGCTCTTACAACCGACGCTGATGCGGTTCGCGTTAGAGAAATTGGTACCCGCGAAAGGGCCGGCAGAAAAGATCAATGGATTCTCCGGCGACAACGGATCAACGTCTGCCGTGCCGCGCGCAAGGAGTGTCTTGACGATGTGGTAGCGTCCGGCCTTGGCCAGATCTTCGCCGGACACAGTATCCGTGGTGACGTTGTGTTGGCCCAAATCAATCTGAAGGTATGTGCGCATGACCACAATCCCATCCCATGTGAGGTCTAATTCGAAATGCTGGGGCAGCGTTGTTGAACACCGATGCGTGAAAAGGTGACGTCAATTCACGGCAAACTCAAGGTCTACCTTTCAACCAAACAGATCGTCTTGGGGTGGCAGAGGCGAGGCTTCCTCATCCGCCTCAAGGACGAGATCAGGCCGGGGTAGGACCAGATGCGTGACATCGTCATAAGCCCGTTCGCAGTCAATCCATGCCTTCTCATCGCTCGACGAGAGAATGACCGGCATTCGGCTGTGAATTTGAGCAACCGACGGCACGGATTGGCAGGTGACAATGGTCACATGCACGCCATCGGTCAGTCCCGCAAAGGTAAACAGGGGCGTATCGGGGATCGCGATCCTATTTTTATGACGCGCTTTCCCCTCACGGCGCCATTCAAAGTATGCACTAGCGGGAACGAGACACCGAGAATTCAAAAGGGGTTGGAATGTCCGTTTTTCTTTCAATGTTTCAGCGCGTGCGTTGATTAGGGGTTTGCTATCCCAGTCGATCTTGAGCCCCCAACGGTTAATGAACGGTCCACGCGCTCCTAAGCATAAGGTGTGGTTGGTCGGACGGATCTCCCCTTGTGTGAAGCCATTTGGCACCTCGTCTAGATCTAAACACCGGGTCAGGTCTTTTGGAGGCGAATTCAACTCAAATCGGGAACACATTCATCGTCTCTATACGTCTACGTTTTGGGTAGATCAATCCTGGAAAGTGATTGCCGATTGGCCTAACGTCCCCACCATGACCAAAGATCAGAAAACTGTTGTTGTCACGGGTGCCAGCCGCGGCATTGGACATCAGACCGCACGTCTATTTCTCGAACGCGGCTGGAAAATTATTACCTGTTCCCGGGAGGAAGCGCCACCAGAATGCGGCCGCGATCCTAACTGGACCTGCCATATTGCAACAGACCTGGGCAACGCCGAACGCGTGGCCGAATTTATAGATCAAGCCAATCAATTTCTGGGCAATGAACCCCTGCATGCGCTAGTGAACAATGCCGGCATGTCACCAAAGACGCCCTATAAGGAACGGTTGGGGTGTTTGAACGGTGACTTGGATGCGTGGAAAGACGTTTTCGAGCTTAACTTCTTCGCACCCCTGCGGTTGTCCCGCGGTTTTGCAAGCGCTCTAAACCGCGGGAAGGGGGCAATTGTTAACGTCACATCGATCGCGGGCCATATAATTCATCCGTTTGCCGGTTCCGCTTATTCCATCTCGAAGACAGCGTTGTCAGGACTGACCCGCGAGATGGCAAATGAGTTTGCTGAGTTAGGCGTGCGGGTCAATGCGGTTGCCCCCGGTGAAATCGAGACGGATATGATCCAGCCAGAATATGAGGTCCTCATCCCGCGTATTCCCTTGGGGCACATGGGTACCTCCGGTGATGTGGCGAAAAGTATATTTTATCTGGCGTCAGACGAATCATCCTATGTGACTGGTACGGAGGTATGGGTCACCGGTGGTCAGCACATGTTTTAGGTCGGACGATCGATAGCGAAATCACACCGCGGTGCTAAACGCCGTTATGGCCCTTCACCGTAATGCTTTGGATATGGGGCGGGAACGGATCATGGCACGACAAGCCGCTAACGCCGGCAGACCATTTTGACACGATCCGGGTATGGGTCCCGGATGCACTTGTTATCAATCTGGTCGGCGCATTGGTTCCCGAGAATTTCTTTACGCGTTTCCGTGACTCGGAGGATGCGGTATGCATGACTAGCGCTCAGGCCGCAGAAAACGTGTTACGCGGTAGTGAATTGTTGGCTGGCTTGGTTTGGGTGAAGAACTCCCGCGCGCTCGATGCGTTGATACATGTTACGACGCTGCCAATACTGGTGACATTGCCCGGCGTTTCTCCGACCTTCTTCATGCACTGAGCGACAGACCTTAGCTGTCATCCGTCCGGATGGTGATGTGTGATCTAATTGGTTACATCCGCTGCGACGACAGCGATGTGAACGTGATTTTAAAACGTCACGGCAATGTCAGCGAGCTCGCGCCTCAATGATTGAGAATTTGTTCGGATCTCAGTTTGCAGCAGCCGAACGTGTTCATCTATCTTGATGCGAGCGTCTCCGCTTCATGCTAAATGGGCCACGGGGACCTGGTGGTGGCTGATGTGGGAATCATGACCCTTGGGTTTTGTCGATGGATTGACCAATCGTGGGGATTTCGAATACGGAAAAGTTCCGTGATCAGAAACATGTTGATCCATCGCGAAACAAGAATTTGCATCCCGAGATGGTTATCGAAGGTTAGGACACAGAACTAATATCGGAGAGGGCGGTTCGGGCCCTGAACGGTATCGATCCCCTACCTTTCGCTAAAGTAAAAGTTCGAGATCATATGTTCGGGGAATTCCGCGACAGCAAGCCGCTTAGTGAATTGTCGTGATGATCTCGAAGTTAATCGCTACAAAGTCCTAATTTCTCAAATTACCCCCAGATTTTGGGTCGGTACGTCATTTACCCACTATATGTGGCATAGTATGATCTTCATCTTGGTCTTTATATAAGGGCGGCGCGCTTTGCGTATGAATATGGAGATGCGAAAATGGCTGACCGGATTAAGGAAATCGGACATCTTACGGATCCTGATGACGAGTCACTCCAGGATGGCTTTGCTCCCGATCGCCGTCTGGATGGTGACCCGACGCCCATGCCATCGGTTTCGGGGGCTCGCGAAGAACTAAAACTTGAAGATTGGCAGCGGCCGTTCCATCTGCGTTACCGGTTGGCGTCTATTGGCGGCGTTACCTTGTCCGTGCTCTGGTTATGGGCATCGTACACATTTATTGAAAACCAAATGGGTTGGGAAAACCTCGTTCAATTTCTGCCCCATGAAATACTCGGCGTTGCGGTCGGCATACTGACACCATTGTCGTTGCTTTGGATGGTGGTGGCGTTTTTTGAGCACGGGCGCCAACTAGCTCAGGAGACGGAAATGCTGCGGTGGCATATGCGGCAGTTAATCTATCCGTCCAATCGCGCCCAGACACGGATCAATGAAATTACCGATAATCTGCGCAGACAGGCTCGCGATCTTACGAATGCCTCGGAAGATGCCGCCCGACGCGGCGAAGCCATTAGCTCTCAAATTCGACAACGTTCTTTGGAATTAGCCCAAGTTTCGGAGGATGCCGACCTGCGTTCCCATGCGGTCTCGGATGCGTTGCGCCGTCAGACCGAGGATATGCAGCGTATGACCAACGAAGCCGCCGATCGTGCGCAAGTTGCAGGCGATGTCTTGGAACAACGGGCCAGGGATTTGACGGCATCCGCGGATCGAGCCACGGCGCGGGCTGAGGAGTACGTTCAACGTCTTGGTGAGCGCGCGGAGGAACTGACGAAGACGGCGGACTATACGGAGAAGAAGAGTGTCGAGTCGGCGGAGCGTCTCGATCTTAGACGCGAGCAGCTTAAAGCCTTAACGACCGATATCGCGGCCACGGCGTCGGAGGCGGATCAAACTCTAAAGGATAGTTCGAATGCCTTGATCGAAACCTCGGAGGATGCCATCCAACGCGTATCCCTGGGAGCAGAAACGCTGCAATACCATGCCCAAAACATGTCTGCTCAAACCGAGCGCTCCGCCACCAAGATGGATCGTATGCGCACTCAATTGAGCGTCCAGGCCGAGCATCTGGATCAAGTTACGACGCATGCCGCAACCTTGCTTGAAAGCGGGGAAAAGGCGAACGCCACCATTCGGGCCGCATCGGAATCGTTTAGCGAACAAGCACGAAATCTGGAGGCCTCATCGGAACGAGCGACCGCCCTTGCGGCCGCTGGACGAGAATCTCTTCGTGAGCAGGCGAGGGACATGAGCAAGATCGCCGATGAGGCGGAAGCGAAAGTCAACGACTTTGGCGACGGCTTGGAGCGAGGGTCGCATTTGCTTCAGATGATTGCGGAGCGTGTCCTTGCAGAGGTTTCGCGTGTCGGCGACGGCCTCAATGAGCGTTCTCGGGAGCTGACTGAGATCGCCGCGCAAGCGTCGGCACGGCTGAATGAAACCGAAGATCGACTGGCGACCCAGGTAGGCCGCATCGATGATGTGTCACAGCAGAGCGTGGCGCGCATTGAAGCGGTGAGCCGGACACTACATGAAAAATCAGAGGATTTAGATACCGAGG
The DNA here is from genome assembly GCA_964576415.1 of uncultured Magnetovibrio sp. Classification (GTDB taxonomy): domain Bacteria; phylum Pseudomonadota; class Alphaproteobacteria; order Rhodospirillales; family Casp-alpha2; genus UBA3470. The sequence goes on from CAZNWX010000027.1 coordinate 6,668, forward strand.
CTGACAAGGCTGGTGCGAACTTGACGGGCGTGACCGAAATTCTTCTGCGGGGAAGTGAGTCTGTTAACCACGCCGTCGATAAAGGAAGTCGGGAACTCGCCGCCGTGACGGACGCACTGGCCAGTGCCCACACACAGGTCCTTAATGCGTCCGCGCAAGGTAATGAAGCCGCGACCACCTTCAAGGATCAATTGGAGGCGATCACGATGGTTTCCGATCAAGCGGTAGAGCGCCTCGATAACTTGGGCCAGAGCGTCGCCAGCAATTCCCGGGAACTGAGCCTTGCGGTTGGGTCTTCTGCAAGCGAAGTGGAGCGAGTGGCCTCGATCTTGGAAACTCAGGCCGGCCAGTTGACCGGTTTGTCCTCGCGAGCAGAGACTATGTTGGTCAACACTGGAAAGGTCATGCGTGAGCGCGTCGCCGATCTTGATACGGCGACTGTGAAAGTCGAAAGTCGACTGAGCGCCGTGAATGACCATGTTCAAGCGACGCTGACCGAATTAATGTCGTCTTCCAACGATGCGGCCAGCCGGATCCACGACATGGTTGACCTAATGAGAGCCAGTGCTAATTCGCTTAGCGAGAACGGCGCCTTGGTCGTTGGTGAGATTTCACGGACGGGTAATACATTCGACGCGCAATCGGGGAACCTTTCTGACGCTGCCGACAAGAGTGCGCAATTGTTGTCGCGGATGACGGAGGTCATGGTTAAACAATCCGAATCCCTGAACGCGGCGACCGATCAAGCGAAGAGCGAGATGGAGTCTCTGGCTGACATGTTCATGCGCCGATCCATGGAGCTTGACTCGTTAACCGAACGGACCAGGGATGAATTGGGCGCGGCTGGCGAAGGGCTAAAGGTATCTGCCGATGAACTGGCATCCGTCGCCGGAATCGCCGAGCGTCGCGTCGGCTTAGTTTCGAACGCGCTGACCGACGGGCGGAAGAATTTGGAATCTACCGCAGTAATTGTTGAAACGAAAATCAACGACGTCAGCACTCAGGCGCGAGAAGAGGTTGGGTCCTTGCGCGTGTTCACCGAAGAGGAATTGGCCTTCGTGGTCGCTCGGGCAAAGGACGAAATGGGTGATGTTAGCGAAGCAACGTTGGCGCAAATACGCGAGATTTCGGGCAATGCTCGCATGGAAGCCAGCGAGACGGCGACATCGTCGATTGGACGCATTCGGAATGTTTCTAATACGGTGACCCAGGAGATCGACACGGTTACGGACAACGCCGCCAACCGGATTTCGGAGATAGTGTCGTCCGCCAAGGATGGGTCGAGCGCCACCGCTGAAGCGGCGCAAACTCATATCACCGATGTGACCGCAAGCATGCGTGAGAATGTCGAGTTGGCGACGCATTCGTCTGGTCGTGCCGCCGCGAACTTGGAGGGCATCTCGCAATCGTTGAGGGGCCATATCACGGAATTTGAATCATCTCTTGATCAAGCGCGCAACCGTTTCGACGATGTCGGCAACCTGCTTCACCGAAGTTCCGCAGATCTGACCGAAGCCTACAATACCGCATCAACCCACGTGCAGTCCTTTGCTGATACTCTGAACCAGCAATCGACCGGGTTACGCACCGCATCGACCGAGGCGGGCGCGCAACTGAGTAGGGTCGGGGATAGCTTGACCGGGCGCACCCATGAATTGGCGAACAGCGCGCAGCGTGCGGCCCAATTAGTCACCTTGGTCACCAGTGCGCTGCATCAGCATTCCGAGGAGGCGACGGCGACGTCAGAAAACCTCTCCGGTCAAGTGGACAAGTTAGCAAAGGATTTGGAGCGTCAGTACGAAGAACTTGAGCTCATGTCCGGTCGCACGGTTGGAAACTTGCGAGAGGTGGGGCACGACCTCCATCGTCATGCGCAAGATCTTGACGATGCGTCAAAACGGGCCGCGGGCCAGCTTGAGGACGCTGGTGAAGACTTCCAGCATCGCACGTCCTTACTGAACAACGCGACGGACGAGGCGACGTTGCGCATTCGGAAGGTTGGCGAAGCCCTCTCGGAGAATGCAGCGGAGGCCAGTGTCGCTGTAGACACAAGTTCGGCGCGACTGAATACGGCCATTGATTCGTTCCGTCAGCAAACTCAAGAGACGGGCGTGACTGTCGAGAATATCTCAAGCCGCCTTGAGGGAATGGCCGAATCCGTTCGCCGCCAAATGTATGATATGAACACCACCTATCAGCACGCCGAGCAAGGTATGGGGGCGCTGGGTAGCGAGATCACCCGACGCTCTAGCGAACTCAGTTCGACGACCGAAGCGGCACTGACGAAGGTGGCGGCCTGGGATCAGCATATGCGCTCTCACACTGTATCCATGGCAACGGCCGCCAAGAGCGCTGAAGAGGCGGGCCGACTTTTGGAAGGGCAGACCCGCGATATGCGTGAAGTTATCAACGAGGCTAGTGCGCTTGTCGAGCTTCTGAAAGAGCGTCGCGGCCAGGCGGCAGTTTCTGATTTCATGCAGCAGGCGACCTTCGTAAACGAACAGTTGGAGTCGCTTGCGGTTGACATGAACCGCGTGCTCGAAACGACGATTACCGAAGACGAATTGCGTCGCTTCAGCAAGGGCGAAACCGGTATATTTGTTCGAAAGATGTTGGGTTTCCGGGAAAAAGCGAAACTCAATATCGTGCGCGACAAGTACCAGCGGGATGCGGAATTCCGCGAGTATGTTACCCGCTACCTCAATGATTTCAGCGGCCTGCTGAACCATCTAGCAAATCTTGACCAAGAGAGTATGTTGCGAACAACGTTCTTGTCGGCCGACGTCGGTAAGGTTTACATGCTGCTGTCGCGGGCACTTGGCCGCGACATGATCACCGGGTAGCCGGAGAATTACTTGGCCTGCGTGTCGGGAATTGCCGCCTGTGGAAACCAAGCGAGTTGGTCAGCCAAGCCAGCGACTTTCCCGATAACCAATAGAGTGGCACCTGTGATTTGCGCTGTCGATATGTCCTCTGCCAACCACTTCAGTGTTGTGCTCAGAACCCGTTGCTCTGGGCGCGTCCCTTGATTGATGGCAGCAGCGGGCGTTTCTGCATCAAGCCCATGGGCCATCAGTTGCTCTGTGATCTCACGAATGTTGATGAGGCCCATGTAGATGACGAGGGTGGTATCCGGATCTGCTAGGCTCTCCCAGTTTAACTTCAATCCGTCGGTATCCTTTGTATGCCCGGTGACAAACCGCACGCTGTGGGCGAGGTCACGATGCGTCAACGGAATACCAGCATAAGCGGTACAGCCGGTGGAAGAGGTGATCCCGGGGACTATTTCAAAGGGAACCCCATGTTTGGCGAGGTGCAGAGATTCTTCGGCGCCGCGGCCGAAAACAAAGGGGTCCCCGCCCTTTAGCCGTAGGATCTTTCGCCCGGTCATGGCGAGGTCCACCAATAGGTCGTTGATGTCTTCCTGAGGCATGTGATGATTGCGAGCCTGCTTGCCAGCGAAGATGCGGGTAGTGCCAGGCGGTATCAGGTCCATGATCGCCGGCGAGACGAGCTTGTCATAGACAACTACATCGACCTCGCGGAACAAACGGTAGGCTTTCACCGTCAAAAGATCAGGGTCACCGGGACCGGAGCCGACAAGGTACACGGGGCTCAGTATATGTGCCATAGCGATTGCCGAAGTCATTTCGAACTGAATTTCAATGGAATAAATGTATCTTACGCGGTCCGAATTCTCCAGCTGTAGATAGGTTTGATCGTGTTTATTCCTATGCCTATGTTACGCGAACATGGATCGGGAAATAGCAGCGGATATGAGTGAAGAGGAAGAAGAAACGGTGGCGCCCGAAACGGAAGTGCTCGAGGGGCCGTGCAAAGATACCTTGGCGCGACGGCGTGACGTGCTGTCGTATTGGCTCTATTCTGTCACGCTGATGGTAATTGCCATGGTAGTGATTGGCGGCCTTACCCGACTCACCAACTCTGGCCTATCCATGGTCGAATGGCGGCCTTTGACCGGATGGCTGCCGCCGCTCTCAGAAGCGGATTGGATGCTTGTTTTTGAAAAGTACAAGACGTCGCCCGAGTACCAAAAGATCAATGTCGGAATGTCGCTGCTCGAATTCAAAGGCATATTCTGGCTGGAGTATCTTCATCGGCTCTGGGGTCGGGTGATTGGCGTTGTCTTTCTGGTTCCCTTCATTGTTTTTGTCGCCTGTGGGTGGGTTAATTGGCATCTTGGTATTCGCCTGCTTGGATTGTTCATTCTTGGCGGCCTGCAAGGTGCCTTGGGGTGGTACATGGTGCAGAGCGGACTGCTGGACCGGCCCGACGTCAGCCAATATCGCCTTGCGGCTCATTTAGGGTTGGCGCTGGTGATCATCGCGGCATTGTTCTGGACAGCCCGTGGTCTTAGCAGGACCTACAGGGAGGGTTGGGAGTTTATCGATCCGAACAGCCTAATTGGACTGCGGCACGGGGCGCGTCTAGTGTTGCTAGCAGTGTTCGTGACGGCGTTCTCCGGTGCTTTGGTAGCTGGATTGAATGCTGGCCTTGCTTACAACACGTTTCCACTGATGGATGGAAATTGGGTTCCCGAGGGCTTGTTCACGATGATGCCGCCATATCTAAACGTGTTTGAGAACACGATCACCGTTCAGTTTAATCATCGGGTTCTTGCGCTAAGCACCGTGGTACTAATCGTGCGGTTTTGGACGGTTACGCGACGCTACAAGATGCCGCCGTCGGCAGGATTAGCCATTCATTGCCTCTTGCTTGCCATGATTGCACAGGTGGGGTTGGGCATTACAACGTTGCTTCTTGTGGTGCCGCTTAAGTACGCGGTCGCTCATCAGGGAGGCGCCGTTCTGCTTCTTATTTGTGCCGTGTGGTTGCTTCGCGAGCTTACTCCACCATCAAAGCAAGTTTAATATTTCAAAGTCCGGCTCTGACGAGTGTAAAAACCTCTCGGAATGGGTTTTCGCCTTTGACAGAGTAGGTTAGACTCGGTCTCGAACTGCATGTGGGAGCAACGGGCGCCCACGAATGAGCAATAAAACCTTTCGATTTGTGACGCGCGGCGACTTTAATGCGGACGGCTGACAGACAACCAATTTGCGCGTAATCAAGGAGTTATTCATTGGCCAATTGGCGGAGTTCCCCGCAGAAGATTCTGGTCGTCATCAGCCTTTTTCTGGGGTTGGCGTTGCTGCCGACTATAAGCGGCTGTGTCCGGGGGCCAGGGTCACCCATAAACCGGGTCATCCAAGCGGTCGGCGACCTCCAGCCGTTCACCGAGGCAACTGAGCAGGAATACCAGCGGTTTGCCAACACTTTTCAAAAGCATAACGTTGGCGGCGAAAAGGCCGATGATCAATTGAAGTACTTCAGGTTTGCCTTCAAGCGGATCCGGACGAGCTACGTAAGGCGCGTTGATGACGCAAAACTGATTGACGCTGCCATCAAGGGCATGGACGAGATCGACACGAAATCGAAAGCCGCGCCAAGCGGCCTTGTGGAGGCGGCGTTGGATGCAATGACGAAATCGCTCGATCCGCACTCTGGTTTCATGAACGGCCAAGAATTCCGCGAAAGTTTCGTCCACACCAAAGGTGAATTTGGTGGCCTGGGTATAGAGGTCACCATGCAGGACGGTTTAGTGAAGGTTGTCGCGCCTATTGAAGACACACCAGCCGCTCGTGTGGGTATGCAATCTGGCGACTTGATTGTTCAGGTTGACGGCGAGCCTATCAAAGGTCTTTCCCTGGCGCAGGCGGTCCGGCGTATGCGTGGTCGCCCGGGTGAGGCCATTGATTTGCTGGTAAGGCGGGAAGGGCAGGCGGACTTCAAGGTTCAGATCGTCCGCGCCATCATCAAGGTGCGTGCCGTGCGATGGCAAAACATGGGAAGCATCGCGTATATCCGCGTTAGTCGGTTTTCCGAACGTGTCCAAAGCGGAATTGCCAAGGCCTTTAACGATATTCGCAAAGAGTTGGGGGGCGCGCCTACCGGAGTAGTTCTTGATCTCCGCAATAATCCTGGTGGTCTCCTGGATCAGTCGATTGTGTTGGCGGACGCATTTCTTGACGACGGTGAAATCGTTTCCGTCCGCGGCCGGACCACTAGTAACCAAAGGTCGTTCTTCGCGTCTGATGGCGACTTGGCGGCCGGGATCCCGATGATCATTCTTGTGAATGGCGGGTCGGCTTCGGCTTCGGAGATTGTCGCCAACGCTCTGAAACACCACAATCGTGCGACGGTCATGGGGACCCAAACCTTTGGGAAAGGGTCAGTTCAAACGATCATTCCTATGCCGCATGAAGGTGCTTTGCGGTTGACCACCGCACTTTATTACGGCGCCGATGGGCATACTATTCAGGCGCGGGGCGTGTTGCCCGACATCCTCATCGTGCCCCAAAAGGCGCCCGTGTCAAAGGGACGACGGGAGTCAGATCTTCCTGGTGCCATTCCCGCCGAAAAGGATGTTTTGAAACAAGCTGTCACGCCAAAAATTCTTGTTACTAATTGCCCCGCCGCCGCTGCGCCGCGTCGGACAGGACGTGAGCGCAAGGAAGACCGGGTGTTGGGATGCGCATTGGCGTATCTTGCGACAGGGTCGAAAGAAAAGTTTCTCGCGGCACACGGCGTTCAACGCCAAATGTAGGGTGCACGGGCTTATTTGGATTCTAAAATTTTGTATGGCTTGGTTGCTTTTTTTCGTCGGGTAGCAACGGATCCGCTGAAAGTGCCGTCGGCGGCGTGATAAGGAGTGAGGTCGGCTGTGGCCCTTCATTGATTAAAGATTATGTGCAGTGCAGCAAATTTAAATTAGCTTTTAAAAAAGCGATGTTTAATACCAAAGATGTTTAATACAAAAAGAGACAAAACGTAACATTAATCGTAATTTCATGAATCGAAACATACGCGATGGATCGTAAAAAGGACTGTCCGAAAGGCCAGCAGATAGACACGTCTCCGAAGGTTGCGGACGAAGTTAAACATACGACTTGCTACATGTGTGCGTGTCGATGCGGGATTAAGGTTCATCTACAAGATGGCGAAATCCGCTACATCCAGGGCAATCGTAATCACCCGGTGAACAAAGGGGTCCTGTGCGCAAAGGGTTCTGCCGGGATCATGAATTACAAATCTCCAG
>CAZNWX010000028.1:0-1033 GCA_964576415.1 uncultured Magnetovibrio sp.
CAATCATGCCCGGCGTATCGTCGCGTCCGGTCATCTATATGTTCCTCGCTCCGGTACGGTCGAGGTTTTCAGTCAGGATTTCTAGGCAGCCCATACGCACGGCCACGCCCATTTCGACCTGCTCGCGGATGACGCTGCGGCCAAAGTCATCGGCTACCTCCGCGTCGATCTCAACGCCCCGGTTCATAGGGCCCGGATGCATGATTAAGGCGTCCGCCTTGGCGTTGGCCAACTTCATGTAATCGAGGCCGAAGAAGGCGAAGTATTCGCGCACGGAGGGGAAGAAGCTACCGTGCATGCGTTCCTGTTGGAGCCGCAGCATCATCACAATATCGCAATCCATCAGACCCAGGGTCATATCATGAAACACTTCGACACCAAGTTGTTCGACACCTATCGGGATCAGTGTCGCCGGCGCGATCAGGCGTACGCGGGCACCCATGGTGTTCAGCAGATGAATGTTCGATCGCGCCACACGGGAATGCAGAATGTCGCCGCATATGGCAACGGTCAGCCCCTGGAGCTTGCCGCGCCGCCGCCGGATGGTCAGCGCGTCCAGAAGCGCCTGGGTCGGGTGCTCGTGCGAACCGTCACCGCCGTTGATGACAGCGCAGTTCACCTTCTCCGACAGAAGCTTCGCCGCGCCCGAGGACGGGTGGCGCACGCAGAGTACGTCCGGATGCATGGCATTCAAGGTCATGGCCGTGTCGATCAGGGTTTCACCTTTTTTGATCGAGCTTGTGGAGACGGACATGTTGATCACATCCCCGCCGAGCCGCTTGCCTGCCAATTCAAAAGACGTGCGCGTTCGGGTCGAGTTTTCGAAGAACAGGTTGATGATCGTCCGGCCGCGTAGCAGGGACTTCTTCTTATCCGCTTGGCGATTTTGTTCAACGTAGGCTTCAGAACGATCCAGGAGCGCCGTAATTTCGTCGGGGGAAAGACCTTCAATACCGAGAATATGACGTTTGGGGTAGGTGGGTGAAGCCGTCGCGTCGATCATAGGGGCGCACTATAAGATTGCCACCACACC
>CAZNWX010000028.1:1043-2956 GCA_964576415.1 uncultured Magnetovibrio sp.
CCTCGCTCTTAAGCGCCATGCCGGTTTTGGTCACAGTGCCTGCGCGGGTGCGTCGTCGTCCAGGGCCTGGCTCGGCCAGCAGGCCACGTACTTTCACAGCCTACAGAAGGCCACATGCACTCGCATGCATCCACCGCCTCACTCCCCAGATTATGCCGCTCGCGTTTGAATTTCAGAGGCTCTATAACAATTGCCGGTCAGCAATAAATATCCGCTATCAATTGGCGGCCTACTCCATCAATGGCATCTTGCGGTAGAATTGCCAAAGCATGATCGCCGCCGCCGTCCGATAGGGCGCCCAGCGTTCGGCGATGACCCGGAGTTCCTTTATGGAAGGCCGTTCCTTTAGGCTCATAAGGTTCTGGACCGCCACCTGGATAGCCAGATCGCCCGCCGGCATGATGTCTGGCCGGCCCATGGTGAACATGAGATAGATCTCCGCGGTCCAGGTGCCGACCCCCTTCACCTGGGTGAGTTGGGCAGCCGCCGTGTCGTCATCAAGCTTGTGAAGCGCCTCCAGGTCGAGATCACCCGAGCGGATTGCCTTTGCTAGTTCCCGGGCATAGCGGATTTTCTGTCCCGACAGGCCACATTCCTGAAGTGTGTGTTCCTGTACGGCCAGAACGCGCGCCGCCGTGATGTCGGTCAACCGCTTTTCCAGCTTGGCCCAGATGGCCGCCCCCGCATGCACGGAAATTTGCTGATCAACAATGATCCGGAGCAGGGTTCGAAAGCCCCCCTCGCGGTCCCGGGCTGGCGGCATGCCGCCGACGTTGTAGGCGTGTGCCATATAACCACATTGCTGGCGAAGGGCGCGCACGTGGCGCGGCATGGTGTGCTTAGTGAGCTTTCGGGGCTTGCCCATCAGCGGAGTTCTTCGACGGGCGTCACGCCAAAGACCTTGAGGCCGGAAGAGATAACCGTTGCCACGCTCTGGACCAGCGCTAGACGCGCCAGCGTCCGTACCTTGTCGTCCTCATGAATGAACCGAAGGCGCGCATCGTCCTTGCCCTTGTTCCAGAGTCCATGGAAGCATTCCGCCAAGTCGTGGAGGTAGTAGGCTACTCGATGCGGCTCGCGCGCCTCGGCCGCACTGTCAATGAGTCGGGGCCAGCCGGCCATCTGCTTAATCAGTTCCATTTCCGCTGGATCGTCCAAGGATGTCATGTCTGCCCCGGCCAATGCCGCCAACGTTAGTTCGTCGTCGTCGAACAGCTCGGCAGCGTTGCGCAGCACCGAACGGCAGCGCGCATGCGCGTACTGCACATAAAAGACCGGGTTGTCACGGGTCTGTTCCAGCACTTTGTCCAGGTCGAACTCCATCTGCGAATCCTGCTTGCGGGTCAGCATGATGAACCGCACCACATCGCGCCCAGCTTCGTCGATAAGGTCGCGCAGCGTGACGAAGTTGCCGGCCCGCTTGCTCATGCGCATGGGCTTGCCGTGCTTCTTCAGGTGGACCATCTGACAGAGCTTGATGTCCAGGTCCGCGACGCCGCCGCTCATGGCCGTGACGGCGGCCTTCATTCGCTTAACGTAGCCGCCGTGATCGGCGCCGAATATGTCTACCATGATCGGGAAGCCGCGCTTGAACTTGTCGTGGTGGTTGGCGATATCGTTGGCGAAATAGGTCCAACTGCCGTCCGATTTCTTCAATGGCCGGTCCACATCGTCGCCGAATTCGGACGCCTTGAACAACGTCTGGGGGCGAGGCTCCCAATCTTCAGGTTTCTTCCCCTTGGGTGGCTCCAACACGCCCGTGTAGATCAAGCCCTTGTGGTCAAGGGCGGCGAACATGTCCTCTACCGCGCCGGCGTCGACCAAGTTGCGTTCGGACGTGAACACGTCTTGTTCGATGCCTAGTGCGGACAGGTCCGTCTTCACCGTATCCATCATACGGTCGATGGCAAAGT
>CAZNWX010000028.1:2966-13493 GCA_964576415.1 uncultured Magnetovibrio sp.
CGTCGCCGTATTCGGCGGCCAAGGCGGTGCCCACGGGGATCATGTAGTCGCCCGGATAGAGGCCTTCGGGAATTTCACCGATATCCTCGCCCAGGGCTTCCCGATAGCGGAGATGTGCCGAGCGGGCCAGGGCCTCTACCTGGGCGCCGGCGTCGTTGATGTAGTATTCCGTAGTCACGTCGAACCCGGCCTTCGCCATCAGCTTCGCCAGCGCGTCGCCGATCACCGCGCCCCGCGCATGTGCCACGTGCAGGGGGCCTGTGGGGTTCGCGGAGACGTATTCCACGTTTACCTTGGCGCCGCCGCCGAAATCAGAATCGCCGTAGGCCGTGCCTGTATTTAGGATATCCGCCAATACCCCGCGCCATTTGTGGGCCGCCAGGGTCAAATTGATGAAACCGGGGCCCGCCACTTTCACCTCTGTGACCGTGTCCAGCGCGCCCAAGCGCGCCGCCAAGTGTTCGGCGATATCGCGGGGCTGCATCTTCGCGGCCTTCGCCAGCACCATCGCGGCATTGGTAGAGATGTCGCCGTGGCCGGCCTCGCGCGGCGGTTCGGCGCTGATCTTGGACGTGTCTAGGTCGGCGGGTAGGATGCCGTCGGTTCCCAATTGGGCGATGGCGGCGCGGATGTTGGCCAGGAAAGATTGATGAATGTTCATGCGGGCCTCAAGAACGGTCGTGATGGGCGGAAACGCGAACTGAGCGGGTGATACGTCATCCCCCAAGCAGGATCAAGGTTCCCGGTGCCGGACCTGTCCGTCAATGGACCCTCGGGGTTGCTGTACGGCCACAGTCCGTGCGACGATTCCAACAATCAAAGAGGAAATACATGACGGGCATCAACAACAAAGCGTTCAAGAAGCGTCTCGAGCAATTGCGTGAGGAAGCGCAGCGCGATTCTGAACTGACGGAGAACGAGCGCAAGCCCGTGGCCCTGGACCAGTCAATGGTCGGCCGCCTGTCGCGCATGGACGCGCTCCAGAACCAAGCCATGGCCCTGGAAGCCGAACGCCGCCGCGGCGTCGAGTTGCAGCGCATCGACGCGGCGCTGGCCCGCATCGAGGAAGGTGAGTTCGGTTGCTGTGCCGCCTGCGGCGACGACATTGAGTCCAAGCGCCTGGATCACGACCCGACGGTCCCTAATTGCATCACCTGCGCCCGTGGGGCGGATTGAGCCCGCCCGACGCCGTTCAAGCCCGGTGACTTGTCGCGCCCATGAACTTACGGACCAAGCCCCTGATCTTTTGGGGGGCAGCACAGCATTGAAACAAATTTCATCGGATCAATCGGTTCGAATCACCTTGCAAGCTTATGTTTGCTGAATTATTCGTGTCGCAGCTTTTTGTCAGCCGGGCCGTCGGGAGCTAATGCCGCGTTGTAACTAGGCTGCCTTCAACCTCAAAGCGTCGGAATGGTTATGAGCTTGTACACTGATTACCTCATCCAGATCGAAGAGCGGAAAAACCAGGACCTGAGCCCCAAGCCGATCGAGGACGGCGCGCTGGTCGCGGAAATTATCGCTCAAATTCAAGATGTTGACCACGAGCACCGAAAGGGCTCGCTGAACCTCTTCATCTATAACACGCTGCCGGGCACGACCAGCGCGGCGGGCGAGAAGGCGAAGTTCCTCAAGCAGATCATCACAGGTGATGTCACGGTCGAAGAGATTACTCAGGAATTCGCCTTCGAACTCCTCTCCCACATGAAGGGTGGGCCGTCGGTGAAAGTGCTGCTCGATCTAGCTTTGGGCGACAATGCTGAAATCGCGCAAGCGGCGGCCACCGTTCTGAAAACACAGGTCTTCCTTTATGACGCCGATACGGACCGCCTAAAAGCGGCCTATAAGGCTGGGAGCGCCATCGCCACGGAGATCCTGCAGAGCTACGCCAACGCCGAGTTCTTCACCAAACTTCCGGAAATTGACGATGAAATCCAGATTGTCACCTACGTGGCGGCGGAAGGGGACATTTCCACCGACCTCATGTCGCCGGGCGCCGAGGCGCATTCGCGCGCCGACCGGGAACTGCACGGCAAGAGCTTCATCTCGGAAACAGCCCAGAAGGAGATCGCGGCCCTTAAGATTAAGCATCCGGGCAAGCGCCTCATGATGATTGCCGAAAAGGGCACCATGGGTGTCGGCTCTTCGCGCATGTCCGGGATCAACAACGTCGCATTGTGGATGGGTGAACAGGCCAGCCCCTACGTGCCCTTCGTCAACGTCGCGCCGATCGTCGCCGGGACCAACGGTATTTCGCCGATCTTCCTGACCACGGTGGGCGTCACTGGCGGCATCGGCGTTGATCTAAAGAACTGGGTCAAGCAGGTGGACGGCGACGGCAACGTCATCATTAACAATGACGGTAACCCGGTCCTTGAAGAGAAGTACTCGGTCTCCACCGGGACGATCCTGACTATTAATACGAAAACCCATAAGCTCGTTTCCGAAGACGGCAAGGAGTTGGCAGACCTGTCCGCGTCCTTTTCGCCCCAATCGGTCGAGTTCATGAAAGCCGGCGGCTCCTACGCCATCGACTTTGGGAAGAAACTGCAGGTTTTCGCCGCCGAAATCTTTGGCGTGGAACCGAAGCCGGTGTTCGCGCCAGCGAAGATAGTTTCCCACTCTGGCCACGGGCTGACGGCGGTGGAGAAGATCTTCAATCGCAACGCCGTGGGCGTGCCGGAAGGTACCATCTTGTACGCTGGCTCAGACGCTACGGTGAAGGTGAACATAGTCGGCTCCCAGGATACGACCGGGCCCATGACCGTGCAGGAACTAGAAGCAATGGCCGCCACCGTGATTTCGCCGGTGCTTGACGGGGCGTACCAGTCGGGCTGCCACACGGCTTCCGTGTGGGACAAGAAGGCCCAGGCCAATACGCCGAAGCTCATGGCATTCATGAATAAATTCGGCCTTGTCACAGGGCGCGACCCCAAGGGTCAGTACCACGCCATGACGGACGTTATCCACAAGGTGCTTAACGATATCACCATTGACGACCGGGCAATCATCATTGGCGGCGACTCCCACACCCGCATGTCGAAGGGCATCGCCTTTGGCGCTGATTCGGGTACGGTGGCGCTGGCCCTGGCGCTCGGTCAGGGGAGCATCTCGGTCCCCGAATCTGTGAAGGTCACCTTCAAGGGCAAGATGGGCGATCACATGGATTTCCGCGACGTCGTCCACGCGACCCAAGCCCAGATGCTGGCGCAGTTCGACGGAGAAAACGTCTTCCAAGGTCGCATCATCGAGGTGCACATCGGCACGCTTTTGGCGGATCAGGCCTTCACTTTTACGGACTGGACTGCGGAGATGAAGGCCAAGGCCTCAATCTGCATCTCCAATGACGAGACACTGATCGAATCCCTCGAAATCGCCAAGGCCCGAATCCAAGTCATGAAGGACAAGGGGATGGAGATCCCATCGAACATGCTCCAGGGTCTTATTGATAAAGCGGATGCGCGGATCGTCGGGATCAAGTCCGGAGAAGAGCCAGCGCTCCGGCCCGATGACAACGCCAAGTACTTCGCCGAAGTGGTCATTGACTTGGACGAGATCAACGAACCTATGATCGCCGATCCGGACGTAGATAATATCGACATCGCAAAACGATACACCCACGACACTATTCGCCCGATCTCCTATTACGGCGCGGAGAAGAAGGTGGACCTGGGCTTCGTCGGTTCCTGTATGGTGCACAAAGGCGACATGAACATCATCGCTCAGATGTTTCGCAACATCGAGAACGCAGAAGGCAAAGTAGAGTTCAACGCGCCTCTAGTCGTCGCGCCGCCGACCTATAACATCGTCGACGAGCTGAAGGCGGAAGGGGACTGGGAGGTTCTACAAAAATATGCGGGCTTTGAGTTCGACGATACGGACCCTAAGACTGAGGCCCGTAACGCCTATGAGAATATCCTCTATCTCGAGCGCCCCGGCTGCAACCTCTGTATGGGCAACCAAGAGAAGGCCGCCAAGGGTGATACGGTTATGGCCACGTCGACGCGCCTATTTCAGGGCCGTGTGGTAGCCGATGCCGAGGATAAGAAGGGAGAATCCCTGCTGGCGTCAACGCCCGTAGTTGTGTTGTCGACCATCCTTGGCCGGACGCCAAGCATTGATGAGTACAAGGCTGCGGTGGACGGAATTGATCTGACCCGATTTGCGCCGCCTGCCTGACTGGCTGCGCTGCGATATCGACACGATCAAACGCGTTCCGTTTCCCACCTACAGTGTTCAGAACTTAACCGTCGAATTTTACCGGGCCATAGGCGTCAATCCCTGAGGCCGCGCTCTACCACTCAGACGAGGTCTGCAGGCGCGTCCGTTGGCCGTCATCGCCCACCATGATCCGCATTAGGTCCTCCGCCCAGATGATCTCACCCTTGAACACCTCGGCAGCCTCGTTGATTAGGCGCTCGCGGGTGCCGGGGCGGTCAATGTGTTCTAGGACATGGGACATCACCAGCGTTTTCACGCCGGCGCGCCGGGCTACTTCGGCCACATCCATGTGCCCGCCGCAACCGGCCCGATAGGCGGCCGAGGGCTCGGTGCCGGATTCGAAGTGCGCCATATGGATCAGCACGTCACAACCCGTAGCCGTATCGACCACGCTGTTCGTGATGCCACCCGAATCACCCGTGTAACACATGGCCCCCGCGGCGCTTTCCAGCCGATAGACATGGCATTGCAGATAGGGTTGTACATGGCTGGCCTCGCCCACAGTGACCCGCCACGCGCCGCCGTCCACGACGGCGCCCGGTGATATCTCCGTGACGTTGGGGGTGGGCTTGCGGCGCGGAAGGGTGCCGCCGCGCAATTCATAGATGTCGAGACTGAGCCGGTGACCGGTGCGGGCGTCGAGGTCAGGGCCGTAGACACCGTCATCGCCAAACAGCTGTTCGTTGATCCGGGCCAGCGGCGGCGGCCCGTACACGTCAAGCTCATCGAACTTGCCCGCACCCATGTCCCAGCGCTGCAGAACCAGGCGGCCATAGTCCAGGAAGTGGTCGTAATGGAGATGCGTGAAAAACGCGTGAGTGACGTCTGTGGAACGCTTTCCACTCTCTATAAGCCGCCGGTGCGCGTCGGGTCCATGGTCCATGATGATCACGTCGTCGCCGACCTCAATCATGTATCCCGAACAGGCCCGCTTTAGCGACGGCGCTGGCGTGCCGGACCCCAAAATAGTGATTTTCATGACGCTTCTCCCTCTGCTTGCATCCGATTAACCAACTGATTGTGAAGAACGTCAACCAGATGCTTGGCGCTCCTTTAGCAGCGCACGGATGACGACGGAGTTAGTGGGGCGTTGGCATATTGGTCGAAATCAAGACGCGCCGATACCTCTGCCAACCGTCCGGTGGGGATGCCGCGGATGTTCTTGAATATCCATTCCAGGTCCGTGTGAACATCGCCTAGGCCATCCAGCCGGCGCGTTTGCGTAGGCGTCACCGCCCCATCCTCAAGGCGTCCAAGGGCGAAGCGAAAGGCATAGTTAGGCGTCAGCCCCATGCGGATGTCCGCTACGGTAAATTCACCGTCGTTTACCATTATTCGGTAGAATCCGTCGCTGAACTTGGCGATGCGTGTTACGCGAGGGTCGCCGTTTATACAGGATGTCATGTTCAGGTTGCGGTTATAGACATACAGGCTTGCCGCTTCCGAACCACCAAAAACTGTAGTGTATAGGTTGAAGCTGCGTTCCCCGTCTATACCGATGACTCGCCAATGAAAGGTGTTGAACGGCGTTGGAATGGCTAGCAGTTTTTCCGGTTTTATACCGTGGTCTGCCAACAATCTCTGGGCCTGGTTGGCAACCCATTTCTGCGCCGCCATGGACCACCCAAGATACAAGGCCGACGCAATAAGTGCGGTGTACAGGGCCTTTTGATAATGGGTGGTCCAGGTCGTGGTGAGCGACGCCCAAAGTGTCATAACTAGCAGGGGTAGGGTATACAGCGGATCGATGATGAAGATGGATCCAACGGACAACGGCTCGGGCCATACCGGCCAGAACAATTGCGTTCCATAGACCGTAATCGCGTCCAACAGGGCATGGGTGGAGAGACATAGATACGTTACCGCATAGGTGAGTATTCGGTTGTCCTTCAATAGGGCGAAGATGTGGCGTAGCCCCTCACCAATGAGCGGCGTTAGGGCCGCGTGGACTAAGAGTGAATGGCTCCAACCGCGATGCTTGATAAAGGCATCAATGGGGTCGTCTGGCGCCAGAAAGATATCCAAATCCGGTAAGGTACCTAAAACAGCGCCGGTGAGGGCGGCGCGGCGCGGTCCGATCTTGCGACCCATCATCGTGACGCCCACGCAGGCGCCTAAAGTTGCTTGTGTCAGGCTGTCCATGGTTCATTCAAACTCGAAACTGAGGTGTAATAAGCGTGCCGTTTCGGTGGACTTATTAATCTTGGTCTGACATTTACAGACGGAAGTCGAATCATCGACTGACCGGTCTGGCCGTCCCCTATCAGCCCGGTATGTTGACCGCCATGAAACCTCGTATGTGGTTGAGGGCCAGGGCGATCTTGCGGTCGTTCTCCTTCCACGGATAGAGACTGACCTGTGCGTTGGGCGCCAGCAGCGCCGTCTCCATAGCCGTCAAATAGGGATGTGGCGGTATGTCGTCAGGCAGGATCAGCACCGGGGTCTGGCAATTGCGGACGAAATCTCGGTCCACGGTGAACACGAAATCGGCGCGCTTGGTGTACATGTTTTCCAGGTATTCTGCGATCATGGCCTTCGTGATCTCGGGGTGTCGTTCCATCAATCCCGGCGCCCAGCCTTTCGTGTTCAAATCTACGAACACGTTGGGGTGGCTGGAGATAAAGCCGCTTGGATGGACCAGGACCCCGGCAACAACGCGATCCAACGCGCGCTTGATCAGGTTCCATATCATCGGTCCGCCGATGCAAAAGCCCAGCACCATGAATTTATCGATTCCAAGCTGCTCCAAGAGCGCTAACTGGTCGTCGGTGAAGGCGTCCCAGGTTCGCTCGATGTCCAAGGGGCCCTCTGACTGGCCGCCGTTGGCGTTGCGAATGTCCAACGCAATGACCCGGTAGGCGTCGCTGAAGGCCTCCAGCGGATTGAAAGCGTGCTCGGCGAGGCCTTTGATGGTCGAGTTCAGGCCGCCGCCGGGTAGCACCAGCAACGGAAAGCCCTCACCGGCTTCTTCATAATGGATGGTGATGGGTCCGTTTTGTATAAGAGGCATGGGGCTCTCCCTGATGATCATTTTTGGGTAGGGACGGGCAAGCATTATATC
Source organism: uncultured Magnetovibrio sp. (assembly GCA_964576415.1). Taxonomy (GTDB): domain Bacteria; phylum Pseudomonadota; class Alphaproteobacteria; order Rhodospirillales; family Casp-alpha2; genus UBA3470. The sequence continues at coordinate 10,249 of CAZNWX010000028.1, forward strand.
CGCCCAGCCCATGAGACAATCGGGAAACTACCTAAGGTCAGATATTTCTTTGGGGAGGCCGCAATGTCTATTGTCGCCGGCATCAGCAAGCCCATTTATGTTTGAAAGCGTTAAGGGCTTTTTGGCCGCTTTACTTTTCAGGGACTTTCATCGACGTTGTTTTGAAGATTACCCTCCCCATTCGAAGTGAGATTTCGTTGCCCGTGCTGACAAGGCTTTCATTTCCGCATGTGATTGCCGGTATGACGATCGCCGCGTCGGCGGTCATCGGTCTGTTCGATCCCTTTGGACTGGGGGCCGTATCCCATGCCCTGGCGTTGACGGCGGTGACTATCGTCCTGTGGGCTACCGGCGTGGTCGCCGAATACAAGACGGCTCTGCTGTTCTATACCTTGGCTATGTTGTTCTCCATCGCGCCGGCGGACGTGGCATTTGCCGGGTTCAGTGCTGGGGCGACGTGGTTAATCTTCGCCGGCCTCGTGATCGGGGTTGGGATCAATTCCTCCGGCCTGGGCGAACGTATCGCCAAACGCTTTTCGATCCTGTTCGGCGGTGCCTACAACCGGACGGTGCTTGGCATTCTGATGGTGACCTTGGTGCTGGGTTTCATCTTGCCGTCATCCATGGGCCGTGTCGTGCTGTTGATGCCCATCGCCATGGCGATGGCGAAGGCGTTGGGTCATGAGCCGGGATCGCCGGGCTACGTGGGCATTACACTTGCCGCCGGGTTTGGATGTTTTTTCATGCCCTACGGCATCCTGCCGGCGAACATTCCAAACGTGGTCCTGTTGGGTATCGTCGAGGACCAGTTCGATGTTTCCCTGATTTACGGCGACTGGTTCGTCCTGCACTTTCCGCTGATCAGCGGGCTTAAGATGTTCTTCCTGTGGGGCCTGATCGTCCATCTATTTCCTGCCAAGGGCGCGCCTGCGGAGAAGTCCGACGCCATGGTGTCTATGTCGCGGGTGGAATGGAAGCTGACGATTATCATGGCAGCGGTGCTGTTGGGCTGGGCGACGGATTTCTTGCATGGGGTCTCACCGGCATGGGTAGGTATGGCGGCAGCGATGTTGTTCATGACGCCTGGGCTCGGCAACGTGACATCTCAGGACTTCGCCAAGATCAACTTCTCCGTCATCTTCTACGTGGCGGCGATCCTGGGCATCGGGTCGTTGGTCAATCACTCCGGCCTCGGAAAGATCCTTGCCGAGAACATGGCTGCCGTGCTGCCGTTGGCGCCGGACGAGCCGTTCCAAAACTACATGACCATCGCGCTCACGGGCATGGCCATGGGTACCTTCACGGCTGCGCCCGGGGTACCCATCCTGATGACGCCGGTGGCGGAACAGATGGCTGAGGCCTCGGGGTTCTCGTTGCTGGCTGTTTTGATGCTTCAGGCGCTAAGCTTCTCGACCACCTTCCTTGTGTACCAGTCCGCGCCCGTGGTCGTCGCCATGGGGCTCGCTGGCGTGCGCCTTTCCGACGGGACCAAATTGATGTTTTTGCTGGCGGTTCTTACCATCGTCGTGATCTTTCCCCTCAATTTCATGTGGTGGAGGGTCTTGGGGTGGATATAGCGGGGTAAAGGGTTGCCCCTTCTCCGTATCGACCATTCCCACCGATCTCGATCGGCAACTGACGACCGTCGACGGCCGCGACCTTGCTAGGCAGGATTACATCATTGGCTTGTTTTCCGGCGATCTCTATGGCTCGGTTCTTCATCGAAATTAAGACGCAAATCAGTCAGTGCGATCTGCTGAACGTCGCCACGGCGTCCCACGACGAGGCGTTGTCTTGGCTCAACGCTAAGGGGAATTGGGCAGCGCCGTTGATCCTCAGCGGAAACCCAAAATTCAGTCCCGCAGCCCTTGCACAATTGCATCGGGCGAATACTCCTGCGGGTGATGCAGGCTGGACACCGAGGGGGGTGTCTGATTGGGCCAGGTGGTAAGGTCGCCGTGTGGATTCTTCCTGACCAAGGCGTATCCGATCTCCGTCGGACCGCCCTCGAGCTAAGCCAACAAGACGGCCATGTTATCGCACCCCCTAGGTCAGGTCCGCCGGATTCACGATGTTGAACAGGTCCTCACCGTTCACGTAACGGGGGAGGTTGTCCAAGAACATTTCATCCCAGCGGTCTTGAACCCCGTCACCGGCGAACGAGGTATGCGGCGTCATGCGGATGTTGGGATGCGCCCAGAGCGGATCGTCCGTGGGCAGAGGTTCCGTGTGAAAGACGTCCAGGATTGCTGTGCCGATGCGGCCCGCGTCCAGGGCGTCGATCAGCGCGGCATCGTCGACGATGGGGCCGCGGGCGATGTTCACCAAGATCGCGCCGTCACGGACACGGTCGAAGAACTCGGCGTTCACCGAACCGCGTGTTTCCGCGTTGAGCGGGCAGGCGATGACGATGATGTCGACATGGGGCAAATAGGCGGGCAGGTCCGCCATGGTGCCGGCGCGGTCGACGTTGTCGGAAGTTTTCGGGCTGCGGCGGATGACGCTGACGTCGGCGCCGAAGGCCTTCACCCGTTTCGCTACTTCCTGGCCGATCGGCCCGAAACCGATTATCAGCCAGTGGGTTTTCGAGATCTCCCGAAAACGGGTGATAGCCCATTCGTGCTCGGCCTGCATGCGGCGCTGGTCTTGTATAGGTTGCAACACGCCCATAACTTGGCCAAGTACGTATTCGGAGATGGCCACGCCCTGGGCGCTGGAATTGCAGATGCGCACGCCCTTTTCAGCGATCTGTTTGTAGAACGGATCATCGAGGCCGGCATTGAAGGTCTGCAGCGTGTCGATAGAATTGGTTCGTAATAGCGCATCGAACACAGTCTCGCGCGCGCCGGCTGGGTTCAAGTGCTGACTCAGCCAGACGTAATCGACGCTTACCTTCTCGGGCGGGACGGCGGTGCCCGAGATGTGGAAGTTTCCGTCCTTGTCGATGGTCCAGGTGTCGATGTCTAGATCAAGGGCGTGCAGCCGCTTCCCGATATGGGTGAGCGAATCTTCAAACATGGCCAGGGTTACGGTCATGATGATGTCCCTTTCGTGTCTTCGTGTTGCGGCAGTTCAGGCGGCTCAAGCGGCCAGGTCGGCTAAGACCTCGTCCACCGTCTTAATGGAAGCCAGCGGCTTCATGGCGGCTAAAGCGTTTTCGTGCTGAGCGTGAGTGGCCGTGGAACAGGCGTCGGCTGCCACGGTCACCTCGTAGCCAATATCCGTGGCATGGCGCACGGTGCCTT
>CAZNWX010000029.1:0-5070 GCA_964576415.1 uncultured Magnetovibrio sp.
TTATTGCCCTGCGTGAAGAAGCAAAACAAACTTTAGGTGACAAGTTTGATATTCACGGCGGGGGCGTCGATCTGGTCTTTCCGCATCATGAGAACGAAATCGCCCAATCCAAATGTGCACTTGGCGTCGATGCCTTCGCGACTTATTGGATGCACAACGGCTATCTCATGAGTGAAGGCGAGAAGATGTCCAAATCCTTGGGCAACTTCTACACCGTGCATGAGTTGTTGGAGGAGTTTCCCGGCGAGGCGATTCGTTTGCTCCTCTTGCAGACCCATTATCGCCAGCCGTTGGACTTTACCAAGGCGGGTATAGCCGAGGCGCGCCGCACCATGGACCGCTGGCACCGCGCGGCGGACGGCGTTGACCCAGATGGCCCGGTAGCGCAAACCGTTATGGACGCACTGGCTGACGATCTGAACACGCCAAAGGCCATCGCCGAATTGCATCAGCTGTCCACATCTGATCCCGTCGGCTTTTTGGCGGGCGCGCGGCTCATGGGTTTGTTTGGGCAATCCGCCGAGGATTGGTTGAAGTGGCAGCCGCCGAAATCGGCGGGCGGGCTGGACGATGCGGCCATTGACGCCTTGATTAAAGAACGTGTACAGGCCCGTCAGAATAAGGATTTTGCGACTTCCGATCGGATTCGCGATGACTTGGCCGCCCAAGGCATCCTCTTGGAGGATGGTCCCGCCGGAACCACCTGGCGCAGCGGCTAGGCCGTTGACGGCGTGGGACATGGGCGTGCCATGTCTGTACGAAACGAAAAGCGCCCGCGCGAATGTTCGCCGGGGTTGATGGCGCAGATGGCGGGATCGACAAGGGGGCGTGAATGTCTGTTGAAACAAACGATACACGCGTGGTTGGCGGCGGTCAGGCCGGTATCGCCGCGAGCGAGCACCTCAGCAATCGCGGCGTGCCGCACTTTGTGCTGGAACGCCATCGCATCGCCGACCAGATCGCCATTCAGCGCGACTACTTGGCCCAACTGACCTAGGGGCATCCCATCGGCGCCGGCGTTACTGTCAGGCTGCCGCCGGCATGGGTTTGGCACGTGCACCGAGCATGTGGCAGATTGCCATACAAAGCTCGGCCCTGTTCATGGTATAGAAGTGGAACTGGTTGATGCCGTTGGCGTGCAGGGCTCGGCATTGTTCCGCTGCGACCGAGGCGGCAACCAGGCGGCGGGTCTCCGCATCATTTTCCAGTCCGTCGAACAGGTCGGCCAGCCACGTGGGTACGCTGGCTCCGCACATGGCGCTGAATTTGACAACCTGCTTGAAGTTCGTCACCGGCAGTATGCCGGGAATGATTGGGATGGTGATGCTGGCGGCGCGGACACGCTCTAGATATCGGAGAAAAACGTCCACGCCAAAGAAATACTGCGTGATCGCCTGGTCGGCCCCGGCGTCGACCTTTCGTTTCAGGTTATCTAGGTCATCCTGGATGTCGCGAGATTCGGGATGCATTTCTGGGTAGGCAGCAATGCTGATCCGGAAATCGGCAATGCGTTTCAGCCTTTCGATTAAGTCCGAGGCATAAGCATAACCGTCTGGATGCGGTTCATAGCGGTCGGCCCCTCGGGGCGGATCGCCCCGAAGCGCCACGATATGGCGGATGCCGTGGTTCCAGAACGTGCGAGCCACGATATCGACGCGGTCACGGTCGGCACCCACACAGGTGAGATGCGCGGCGGGTTCCAGTTTGGTGTTGTGCCGAATACGCGTCACCGTGTGCAGGGACCGCCCACCGGTCGAACCGCCGGCCCCGTAGGTGATGGATACGAAACGAGGATCCAGGGGTGCCAGTCGTGTCAGGCAGGCCCAGAACCCTTGTTCGGTGGAGGGACTGTTCGGCGGGAACAATTCGAAGCTGACATCTACGTCATGGGGCAGCGGCGCTGCAATGGCGAACGTTGGCGACTTCTTGCCAAGGTCAAGAGATTGGGATTTGCCGTTCATTTTTGTCTCCCCACTAACGCTAGTGGACGGCGTTCTGGATGTCGGACATCCACACCCAGTTGCCGATTTCTGGCTTGTTGTCGTATTCGGGTTTGATCCCGAGCCAGATGATGACAGTCAAGGGTTCGCCAGGAAGATGTTTGATGCGCCGGGTTTCCAGACCGGCGTCGGCGAACCAGCCGCCGATTTCCGTGTCGGCAAAACCAAGCCGGCGGTGCTCGTGTTCGGTTCGCAAGTTTTCGTGGTCGTGGGGCGCGAAGTCGACGACCACCAAGACCCCGCCCGGTCGGAGAACCCGTGCCGTCTCGGTGATTGCGCGGACAGGATCGTCGGCAAAGTGTAATACTTGGTGGATGACTGCCGCGTCGAAGGATTTGTTTGGCAACGCCATTTGGTACATATCGTTCTGTCGGACCTGGCAGTTTTTGGTTGCCGGCTTGTCCAGGTTCGTCCGTGCCATGGCCAGCATATCGCGCGATGAATCGATACCAATTCCTTGCCCAATTCGGGACGCAAACAGCTCCAGAATCCGGCCGGTCCCCGTTCCCACATCCAGGAAATCGTCGATTCCTTCATCGGGGAGAAGGGACAGAATTGTGCGTTCGACTTCCGCGTCATCCACATGGAGGGATCGCACCATGTCCCATTGTGAGGCATTGGCGCGGAAGTACCCGGCTGCGGCCTTGGCCCGCTCGCGTTTAATTTGGGCAAGTTGATCGCGGTCACGGAGAGCCGTCGGATCGTCTTGCGGGATGAGTTCCTCTACCTGAACCAAAATCTTTGCGCCAAGGCCGTCCCGGGCCGCGCGATGGAAGACCCAACTGCCTTCTTGGAACCGTTCCAGTAGTCCGGCTTCGACAAGCAGTTTGAGATGCCGGGAAACACGTGGCTGGCTTTGGCTCAGGATTCGCATCAGTTCGCTGACGGCCAGGTCGGTTTGGGCGCAAAGGGTCAAAATGCGCAGGCGTGTCGGTTCGGCGACGGCGCGAAGAGCGGAGAGCAGCGCGTACATAAATTTCAGGCTCCTTTGAGATTTATGAGACCGGATAATACAAAATATAATCAGGATATCAATATATACTTATATGAATATATAAATGTAACCATGTGTGCGTTAATTTCATGGTAACCATGGGCAGCGCACACTGCGGCCATGAACACGGAACATTGGATTTCGCCATTTCGGCGATGGAGTTTCATCTTGGTAATCAGCATTTTGGCGCAAGGTTGCGCTATCCCGCCTGATCCTAATGACCGTTTAGCAGTGGCCGAGTACGAAGAGGTCAATGATCCATTCGAACACGGCAATCGCGGCATTTTTAAGTTTAATCGGATCGTCGATCGGATGGCCTTGAAGCCCGCGGCGACAGCCTATCGTGATTACTTTCCGACGTTGTTGACAGGCCGGGTCCGCAACGTCCTCGCCAATTTTCGCGCACCAGTCATATTTCTCAACGACCTTCTCCAGGGTGAGGTGCCTCGAGCACTGCAAACCTTAAGCCGTTTTGTCGTGAACTCGACGATCGGTCTTGTCGGGCTTTTCGATATGGCTAGCACCATGGATATGGAAGGTCACGATGAGGATTTCGGGCAGACACTGGCGGTCTGGGGTGTACCCGAAGGTCCGTTCATCATGTTGCCCGTTTTTGGACCGTCCAATCCACGCGACACTGTGGGGAAAGTTGTTGACTTCCTCATCGATCCGCTGCGTATCTGGGCTTCGAATTCAAACCGCGATTGGGTGCCGTTTGTACGCGCCGGCACGCAGGCCGTTGATACGCGGTCAGACACCTTGGATCTGTTGAACGATGTGGAAAAGTCTTCACTTGATTTCTACGCGGCGATCCGTAGCTTGTACCGGCAGCGTCGGGTCGATGCGATTTCCAATGGCAGGGTCGGGCCCGTCAGGCCCGTGCCGGGAATAGGCGAACAGCCCGGTCCGGTGCTCAACACAGACTAAGAATTGTCGCGGAGCGCTCTGAGATAATGAGTTTCCATATGCGGGGGCGCAAATCGCTGTTCGGCGGTCTGCTGGCGGTTCTTGTGCTGTTCGGTGGCCCGGCCCGCGCCGGTATTGAAGAGGGTGCCAATACCTTCTTGAAGTCCCTCGTTGACCAGGCAGTCAAGTCCTTGACCGAGGCCCATACTCCTCACCCCGAACGCATAAAGCGGTTCCGCTACATGTTTCGGGAAAACTTCGCCGTGCGATCCATCGGCAAGTTTGTCCTCGGCCGTAACTGGCGTCGTGCCAGTGATGAGGAGCGCAAGGAATACATGGTTTTGTTCGAGGATCTAATGGTCGTAACCTACGTCGATCGCTTTCAGCGTTACGCTGGCGAGTCCCTGAAAGTGAGGAAGACCAGAGTGGATACCGAAAGCATCGCCACGGTGTTCTCGGAGATCGAACGCCCCGACGGCGCCAAGCCAATCCGCGTTGACTGGCGGGTCGGCACGAACGGTACGATCTACAAGCTTCTCGATGTAATTATCGAAGGCACGTCCATGTCCAATACCCTGCGGTCCGATTTTGGATCGATCGTTCGCCGGGAAGGGAACCAGATTGGTGGCTTGTTGGCAGTACTCCGGGAGAAGACCGCGGCCTTGAAGGCGAAAGACAATGAATAATGCCACTCGGCTTTGATCCAACCTGTCGCTACCGCACCGCCGGCTTCATCAGAATGAACCTTGTTCGGGATTCCTGTTGGTCGCACGACTGAAGGTCGGGGTAACTAAGAGGAGTTGACGATGAAGTTGTGGTTTTTGCCGGCTGGTATGGCCGTGTCGTCGGGAGACATGTGCGGGCCCCGATCCCGTTGCGTCCGGCGATCGAGCAGCAGCCGATTTTGGATTCCTGGGTACCGTAAGCATCGACTCCGATAAGCTGAACGGTTAGCATGCTTCCGACGCGGCTATGAAGCCGTGTTGTTCTCGGGGCGGGGTGAAATTCCCCACCGGCGGTAAGAAGGTCGAATAACTGGCCTTTAAGCCCGCGAGCGCCTTCAGACCAGACCGTGGTCTTGGTTCAGAGGGTTAGCAGATTTGGTGTAAATCCGAAGCCGACGGTGACAGTCCGGATGAAAGAGAACGGAAAGGCAAAGCGCCTACCCTG
>CAZNWX010000029.1:5080-8891 GCA_964576415.1 uncultured Magnetovibrio sp.
GTCCTGCAGATGTCTCTCCTTCGCCCTGGTTCTGGTTTCAGAAGGTGAAGGAGAAAACCATGAATCAGCAAACCCACCCCATGACCATCGCTTTTATCCAGGCGCGTTGGCATTCGGAAATCGTCGACCAAAGTCGTATTTCGTTCATCGCCGAAATAGATGAGAAAACTCAAGGGGCTACGACCATCGAGGTTATTGATGTGCCGGGCGCTTATGAGATACCCCTATTGGCGAAACGTTTGGCGGAGACCGGAAATTACGACGCGATCATAGGTGCCGCCTTCGTGGTCGACGGCGGCATCTACCGTCACGACTTCGTCGCTTCCGCGGTCGTCTCGGGCATGATGCAGGCGCAGTTGGAAACCGGCGTGCCGATCCTGTCGGTCTCGCTGACGCCACATCAGTTCCAGGAAACGGACGAGCATCGGAGCTTTTTCCTCGAGCACTTCAAGGTGAAGGGGAAAGAGGCAGCAGAAGCGTGCACGTCAATTTTAGCGCAGCACAGGCGGTTGGCGGCAGCTTAGCCGATCTTATCGATTTTGCCCATTAAGCCCCACTGTTCGCGGAACGGGATGGCCTACCCGATGAGGGTGGATGAGATCCTTCCGAAGTAGTTGAAGGAACCGGCCACGTGGTGTGCGCCGGAATTCCGCAGGCGGACATCCGTTTCCTGTTAAATATGTCCCGTCGATGTCAAACCGATGGATTGTCCTCGATGAACAGGAAGTCCGTCGTCTTCGCACCCATCTGTTCGGCGGCGTGAAGAAAGATGTCCGGGTGTGACTTGCTGCGCAGAGCGATGGCCCCGACGATGGTGTCGTTTTCACCAAGCGCAACCTAGAAATCGCCGCAGTCCTGTCGGCAGAAGCTTTGAATGTCATGCCGGTCGGGCTGACCTTCGCTAGCGTGTCAGCGGCTTGTATTTGATGCGTGTCGGCTGGTCCGCGTCGTCACCAAGGCGGCGCTTACGGTCGGCTTCGTAATCTTCGTAGTTGCCCTCGAACCAGACCACCTGGCTATCGCCCTCGAAGGCGATGATGTGGGTGGCCAGCCGGTCTAGGAACCAGCGGTCGTGGCTGATGACTACGGCGCAGCCGGCGAATAAAGCCAAGCTTTCTTCCAAGGCGCGCAGCGTTTCCACGTCCAGATCGTTAGTCGGTTCGTCCAACAGCAGCACGTTGGCGCCGGATTTCAGCATCTTCGCCAGGTGCACGCGGTTGCGTTCCCCACCGGAGAGCTGACCCACCTTTTTCTGCTGGTCACCGCCTTTGAAGTTGAACTGAGCGACGTAGGCGCGAGATTGCATGGAGCGCTTGCCGAGTTCGATTTCGTCATGGCCGTCGGAGATCTCCTCCCAGACGGTTTTGTTGTCAGCCAAGGAATCGCGGGACTGGTCGATGTAGCCCAATTGTGCCGTGTCGCCGATGTGGATTGTGCCATCCTCGGGTTCTTCCTGACCGGTGATCATCCGAAACAGTGTCGTCTTCCCCGCGCCGTTCGGCCCGACGATGCCGACGATGCCGCCCGGCGGCAGCTTAAAGGACAGGTCCTCAATCAGCAGCTTATCGCCAAAACTCTTCTTAAGATTGGTCGCCTCGATCACCAGATCGCCCAGGCGCGGGGCTGGCGGAATGACGATCTGGGCGACGCCTGGCGTCATCTCGCGCGATTTCTCCAGCAACTCTTCGTAGGCCGTGATCCGGGCCTTGGACTTGGCCTGACGGGCGCGCGGCGACTGCCTGATCCAATCTAGTTCTTGGGCCAGGGTCCGCTGGCGCGCCGATTCTTCACGGTCTTCCTGTGCGAGACGTTTCTGTTTTTGCTCCAGCCAGGCGGAGTAATTGCCCTCGTAGGGAACCCCCCGACCCCGGTCCAGCTCCAGAATCCACCCGGTCACATTATCCAGGAAGTAACGGTCGTGAGTGACCATTAGGACGGTGCCGTCATATTCACGCAGGTGACGTTCTAGCCAGGCCACCGATTCGGCATCCAAATGGTTGGTTGGTTCGTCCAACAGAAGCATTTCCGGTTTCTGCAGCAAGAGGCGGCAAAGGGCGACCCGGCGCCGCTCTCCGCCCGACAGCTTATCGACGGGGGAATCGGCCGGCGGGCAGCGCAGTGCATCCATGGCGATCTCAATGGTGCGTTCCAGTTCCCAGCCGTCCACGGCATCGATCTGTTCCTGCAATTCGCCCTGTTCGGCCAGAAGATTGTTCATCTCGTCATCATCCATGGGCTCCGCGAATTTCTCGCTGATGATGTTGAACCGGTCCAGCATGTCCTTCACGCCGCCCATGCCGTCAGTGATGTTCTCGGCAACGGTTTTCGAAGGATCCAGTTGCGGTTCCTGTTCCAGGTAGCCGACGCGTACGCCGTCCGCTGCCCAAGCCTCGCCATTCGACGGCTCTTCCTTACCGGCCATCATCTTCATGAGCGTAGACTTGCCCGCACCATTAACGCCCAGGACACCGATTTTTGCATCGGGCAGGAACGACAGGGTTACGCCCTTCAAGATTTCCTTGCCGCCTGGGAACGTCTTCGAGAGATCCTTCATCACATAGGAATATTGATAGCTGGCCATGGCGCCGGTCCTTCCAAATCGGAATTGGAGTGGGCCGCCAATGATGGCGGACGGCGTCTTGTATCGCAGTCCACGGCCATGCGCAATCCGGCCCGTTTGATCTGGCTCAAGGCGGCGGTGGCGGGCAATTGGTATGATACCATGCCAATGGTCTCTCGACCGGTTTGGAGCCCTCAAGCTGGAGGAAACATGGGCCACGTGCCGCGCATTCGCACGATGAGCGTTCGCCTTCTTGTGCGTCGCCCGTTCGCGCGAGGCCTTTCCGTCACCTTGGCGGTATTGGGCTTGGTCACCCTGTGGCTAGACCGGCCAGGCGCGGCGCATGTAGAGTTCATTCCCGCCTTGGTCTAGTTGGTGCCAGTGGTGGTTCTGAGTGCCGTTTGGTGGCGACTGTATAAGTTATTTAAGGCGCGGGAGTGGGATCACGGGACCCTACCCGCACGGCCCAAGTTCTTCGACTTCGTATCCTTTAATTAGCCTATGCACCTGGCGGAGATGGAAGGCCAGAGCCTGCGGAATTTGAGTTTCATTGATTTTGATACGGAGACTAACGGGCTTCGGCCGTCAAAGAGCGATGAAATTATCTCCATCGCGAGCGTCAGGGTTGACCGGGGCGTCATGGATAAGGGCGACACTGATTGCTGGGCGCCGCAGGCGCTGGGATCGGTTTTCGGCTCTACGAGAGGCAACAACGCGGCCGCGCAGTGAGGATTTCGGGTAAAGCCTTCTCATCGGTATTGACTAAAACCGGACGATCGATTCTATTGTAGTGGTTTGGTTGCCATAGGCCTAAGGCTGAGGCAGTAAAAGGGAACCCGGTGCGCCGTACCCATCAGGGAGCAAATCCGGGGCTGTACCCGCATCTGTGTGCGGTAGGGGTGCTAAATCAATTGCCATTGCGGACAACCCTGGGAAGGCGGGCACATTCAACCCGATAACCGTGAGCCAGAATACCTACCAGGCGTGTTGAAACTCTGAACTAGGGCGGGTGTCCCTAAGGGAGATGACAATGCCTTCACAAGATGTTCCGGCCGTACGCCGTTCCGAATGTAACTTCACAACTACCAGTACGCTGCACCACCTGATTACCGTTGGTATAACTTGTACTGGGCTTTGGGCAATCATCGTCGCGTCATTCGGCGTCTGAACGCGCCAAGGCATTATGACCCAGCCCTTATTGCTTTCGGCCAACGGGCTCACGCTCGGCTATCAGGATGTGACTGTCGTTGA
>CAZNWX010000029.1:8901-13467 GCA_964576415.1 uncultured Magnetovibrio sp.
GCTACTTGGTGGGCTGCCGCCGCTTGCGGGTGCGTTAAGCTGGCCACTTGCGCGGCCGGAAACCGTCGCCTATCTCGGTCAGCGGACGGACTTTGACAATCGGTTCCCCATTCGGGTCCGTGACCTGGCCGCCATGGGTGCCTGGCCGGGGCTAGGGTTTCTTCATAAAATTGACGGCGAATGCCGGGCTCGTATTGAAACGGCACTCGAACGCACGGGCACGGCGGAAATTGCAGACATGCCCCTGCACAAACTTTCCGCAGGGCAACTTCAGCGTGCGCTATTTGCGCGCACCATGGTGCAGGATGCCCCCCTGATCCTGTTGGATGAGCCCTTCACGGCCATCGACCAGACGACGGAGGCGGCCTTGTTGACCCTGATCGATAGCTGGGCCGCCGAAGGGCGGGCCGTGATCATGGTGCTTCACGATCTATCTGCCGTCCTCCAGCATTGCAACTCGGCGCTGCTGTTGGGTCAGGGCAGGGCGCTGTTTGGTAATCCGCAGGAAACCTTAACGCCCCATAACCTGGTTGGGCATGCCTACCTGTCGCGGAGTCAGGCCACTTGGATCGAGACCATGTACCGTGGCCAGGAGGCCGGTCATGTTTGAGTGGTTTGAGTATGCCTTCATGGTCCGGGCCCTGGTGGCGACTAGCGTCATGAGCTTCGCCATCGCGCCAGTGGGTGCTTTCTTGGTGTTGCGGCGCCTGTCCCTAGCCGGCGAAGCCATGGCGCACGCCATCGTGCCGGGCATTGTCATCGCCTTCGTCGTCTCGGGTCTGTCGGTAGTCTCTATGATTATCGGTGGATTGACCGCAGGGATCGCCGTCGCCGCGCTGACCAGTTTGCTTGCACGCATGACCATTATCCGCGAGGACGCAAGCCTCGCGTCTCTCTATTTGATCGCGCTGGCGCTTGGTATCTTCGTCCTTTCGGCCGCAGGCTCGGCCGTTCCGCTCAAAAGTTTCCTGTTCGGTTCGATCCTGGGCATCGACAACGAGACCTTGGTGTTGATCGGGGCCACTGCGACAATCACGTTGGTTAGCTTCGCCTTCATCCTTCGGCCCTTGATTACTAATACCATCGACCCAGTCTTCCATGAGAGCCAGACGAAGTACCCAGGCCTCGCGACCCAGTGGTTTATGTTTCTGGTGGTGCTCAATCTTCTAGGCGCTTTTAAGGCGCTCGGCACCCTGATGGCGGTGGGACTGATGATCCTGCCGGCCACCGCCGCGCGTTACTGGGCATCGACGATCACCAGTTACCTACTCACGACCTTCGGGTTCGCGTTGCTGAGCTGTTGGATAGGCCTGATCGTTTCGTTCCATCTTCCAGATGTGCCGTCCGGTCCGGCCATCGTCCTGGTGGCGGCGGTGTTTTTCTTCATAAGCCTAATTCTCGCGCCACAGGGCTTTCATACCGCGGCTCGGCTCAACCCTGCTTGCCGGTGGAAGCAATCCGACGGCGATACCAATGTAAATTCGAAGACAGGAAAAAAGATCCATGAGAAGACTTTTTAACGTTGTGTTGGTTGTTGGTCTGGCGCTGACTGCCCTGCCGGCGACAGCCCAGGACAAGCTAAAGATCGTTGCCAGCTTCTCCATCCTTGGTGACATGGTCCGTCAGGTGACAGGTGAGTTGGCCAGTGTGACGACCATTGTTGGCCCCGATGCGGACGCCCATGTCTACATGCCGAACGCAAGCGACGCCAAGGCGGTGACCAATGCCGATGTGATCTTCCTCAATGGCCTGGGCTTCGAGACTTGGTCCGACACCCTGATCAAGACGTCGGGTACCAAGGCCGAGGTATTTCTCGCGACCACAGGGATCTCGCCCCTCAAGGTGGAAGGTGAGATCGATCCGCACGCCTGGAACGCACTCACCAACGGCGTCGTCTACGTGACTAACATCGCCGATGGCTTGTCCAGTGCCGATCCGAAGAACGCCGCGACCTACAAGGCGAACGCCAAGGCCTATTCGGCGCGGCTCATGGCGCTGCACACCCGCGCTACGGCTGAGCTTAACAAGCTCCCGGAAGGCGCGCGGACGGTCGTCACCGCCCATGACGCCTTCGGTTACCTTGCGAATGCCTATGGCTTAAATTTCCTGGCGCCGGTGGGCGTCGATACGGATGCCGAACCCTCTGCCAAGGCTCTGGCTAAAATGATCGATCATCTGAAGAAAGTGGGTGCTGGTGCCCTATTCGTGGAAAACATCAGCAGCCCGGCGTTGGTTCACCAGATCGCGCGGGAAACCGGCATCAAGATCAGTGGGCGGTTGTTCTCAGATGCGCTGTCGGAGCGTGGCGGTCCGGCGACCAGCTACGAAAAAATGTTCGAACACAACTTGGGTACATTGATTGCTGCCCTTCAAAAGAGCAGCTGAGGTCTCTGCAGCTTGTGGACACCGCGCCGGCGTCGGGGCCTGTGCTCTGGAAGATTGGGCCGAACAAGTTCTGCTGTTGAGGAGCGAGCACCGTATGCGCCACCTCCCCGTCTTCTAGAACGGACAACTGTTCAAAATGGTGAGTGCCACACATTTGCTCGACTGCTTTGAACGCGCTTGACTGGCAGACCGTCAAGGCCTTGCGCCATGTTCGCAGGCCAGTTCAAATCAAGTGTTTGAAGACGTCCGCCCGATGGCGTAGCTAACAGGGTCATCTCAAAAGAAGAATCTATCTATGGCTTCAATTCTCCTCCTCGGTTTGTTTATTGGCATGCAGCACGCTCTCGAAGCAGACCATATCGCCGCCGTCGCGAGCATCGCCGCCAGGCAAAGCTCGGTCCGCCGGATTGTCTGCCACGGCGCCGTGTGGGGTATCGGCCATACGATCACGCTGATGATGTTTGCCGGCGCCGCCCTGTTCCTGGATCAGGCGATCGACGAGGCGTTGTCGGCCATGCTGGAGCTTTGCGTCGGGATGTTACTCGTGGGGCTTGGCAGTCATCTTTTTTATCGGCTATGGCGAGACCGCATTCACTTTCACGCGCACCGCCATGCCAACGGCGTGCAGCACTTACACGCGCACTCCCACCGTGATGATCGCGAGGGCCATTTAGCATCAGAGCACGACCATGCTCATCCAGGTGGGGTGCCGGCCCGGACCTTGTTGGTGGGCATGATTCACGGGTTGGCGGGGTCGGCGGTGCTGCTTGTCCTGACCACGGCGACCGTGAATGATCCGGTGACTGGGATGATCTATATCGCAATTTTTGGGTTCGGATCGGTCCTAGGCATGGCCGCGCTGTCGGCTTTCATTGCGATACCCCTCAGCTATTCGGCCCGCGCCCTGACTTGGGTTAACCGGGGTCTGCAGGGTGCTGTCGGCGCCGCGACCGTGGTTTTGGGTTTGGCCATTGTTTTGCGAAGCACGCCGATCTGATCAACTGGGCGAGGTTCCCTGGCTCTCGAGATATCCGGCGTTTGGAAGCGCCAGGCGGCAGACCGAATTTCGCAAGATATCCATTAGCGGCATTGCGCCGGCCTCGTCCGTTTATCAAACAGTCTTGGCGCTACCGTTGCTGGAGCGGGATACGAATGAGATACTTTGCGAAATACTCAACATCGAAGCCGCGTGAAACCCGTGGCTTTACAAAATCGATTTCATCTAGGGAGGCGAACGGGTGAGTTTCGAAACCATTATCTACGAAGAAGAAGGACCCGTCGGCACGATCACGTTGAATCGGCCAGAAAATGCCAACATGTTCAACGAGACCATGTGCCATGAAATTCGGGACTGCATCAACGATATGCGGCGCGAAACACGGACCCGCGTCCTGGTCATTACCGGCGCCGGCGACCGGTTCTTTTGCATCGGTGGGCAGAAGGACGGCATGGAGGATACCAATCTCTACGCGGGCGTCCTGCCAACGTTGGAAATGTACGACGCCATCGACCGGTTCCAGAAACCAGTGATTGCCAGCGTCAATGGTTTCGCGGTCGGTGGTGGCAATGTCCTGCAGGTCATGTGTGACCTGACTATTGCGAAGGAAAGTGCCGTTTTCCGCCAAGTCGGGCCGATGATGGGGTCCTTCGACGCGGGCTATGGCACCTGGTATCTGGAAGATCTGGTCGGCAAGAAGCGGGCCAAGGAAATCTGGATGTGCAACCCAAAGATCAGCGCCCAGGAAGCCAGGGACATGGGGCTGATCAATCGGGTCGTGCCCGATGACAAGCTCGCCAAAGAAACTCGAGCCTTCGCCCTGGAGGTCGCCGATCGTGGCGCGTTCGCCCTAGCCTCCATCAAAACGGCTTTCGCGGCACGCCACGGCGGTGTCGGCGGCCTGTCGCGCATGGCGCACGATTTGCTGCTGCGCGGTTATTTGAATACGGCGGAATCCAAAGAACTCAGCGTGGCGTTTCGAGAGAAACGCGACCCGGACTCATCGACCTTCGGGCACTAATCACGCATGCGGCCGTTCCTCACCCTGCATAATCCGCAGAACGCCAAGGCCTATTACGATCAAGGCCTTTGGTCGTCAGAGACCTTCTACGGGCTCATGGCGCGACACGCCGCGGCGCGCCCCGACGCGCCCGCCTTGCGGGATGGCCGGGCGCGGCTGACCT
>CAZNWX010000030.1:0-9686 GCA_964576415.1 uncultured Magnetovibrio sp.
GTAGGCTGCACCGAGATGCGTGTCCTGAACGTCGAGGTTTGGGTCCTGAGTTAGAACAGAACTCAACAGGGCTTCCGTGTAGGGGTGCTGAGGTTTGGTGAACAGCGTTTCCGTGTCGGCCTCTTCAACGATACGGCCCAGATACATGACCGCCACCTTGGTCGCGATGTGTTCGACCACGGCCAGGTTGTGAGAAATGATAACGTAGGTGAGGTTCAGTTCGCTCCGGAGATCCTGTAATAGATTCAAGATCTGCGACTGCACGGAGACGTCCAACGCCGAGGTTGGTTCGTCACAGATCACCACGCGCGGCCGGTTTATCAGAGCCCGGGCGATAGCGACGCGCTGACGTTGACCGCCCGAAAGCTGGCTCGGGTAGTTCTGGAACACGCGGCGCGGCAGGCCGACCAGCTCCATCATTTCCTCTGCCCGGCGGCGCCAGGTGTCCGGGTTCGGGTCACCCTGCACCTTTAGGGGCAGCGTGATGATCGAGCCGATCGACTTCCGGGGGTTCAGTGACGAATAGGGGTCCTGGAAGATCGGTTGTAGCAGTTTCGCCACGTCCAAGCGATTTTGTTCCGCGAGCGGCTTTCTGTCCACTTCGATGCTGCCGCTGGTGAGGGGCTCGAGGCCCAGGATCATCTTCGCCAGCGTGGTCTTGCCGCAACCCGACTCACCGACCAGAGCGACCACATCACCCCGGTTGACCGTCAAATCGACCCCGTTGACCGCGTGCAGAGGCCGTTTGCCTTGGAAGAAGCCGGCGGAAATCATGAACGTCTTGGTGGCGTCCTTGGCTTGAATAATGACGTTGCTCATGCGGGCACCTTTTGCTTGAGGTTGTCAGCACATTTTTCGGGGCTCATTACGCAACGGTAGTCATGGGCATTGGTGAAGCCGGGCCGGAGGTCGACCACCGCCGAATGACAGGGGTTGGAGGCGTAGGAGCACCGTTCGGCAAAATGACAGCAATTCGTCTCCCCGATCAACGAAGGTACGATGCCGGGAATGGAGCCCAGGTGGCTGCCCCGCGCCGTTTTGCCTGGAATGGGGATGCATTCCAAAAGCCCCTGTGTATACGGATGGGTTGGGTTCTCAAAAACCTGCTTGGCGCTACCTTGTTCGACGATCTGGCCGGCGTACATGACGGCGAGACGGTCCACGTTTTGTGCCACGACACCGAGGTCGTGGGTGATCAGGACCAGACCCATGTCGAACTCTTTCTGTAGCTCGGCGAGCAACAGGAGGATCTGCGCCTGTATAGTCACGTCCAAGGCAGTCGTTGGCTCGTCGGCGATAATAAGGTCCGGGCCGCACATCAAGGTCATGGCGATCATAACCCGCTGTCGGAGACCGCCCGAAAGCTGGTGTGGATACTGTCGGAGCCGCGAGCGCGCCGCCGTGATGCCAACCTTCTCCAGAAGGAACACGGCCCGGTCCCGGGCTTCTTCCCGGCTGGCCTTGTGGTGGCGTATCAGGGTTTCCTCCATCTGGTTGCCGATGGTGTAGGCTGGGTTCAGGGAAGTCATGGGTTCCTGGAAGATCATGCCCATGCGGTTGCCGCGAATGTCCGCCATCTTGTCTTCCGCGATGTCGAGGACGTTCTCGTTGTCCAACTCCAATCTGGTCGCCGTGCGGATCGCTTTTCCGGGCAATAGATCCATGATAGCCAGTGACGTTAGCGATTTTCCGCACCCCGATTCACCGACAATGCAGAGCGTTTCGCCTCGGTCGACCTTGAAGCTGACGCCTTGCACGGCATGCAGCATGCCGGCGGGCACGGAGATGTCGATCTTCAAATTTTCGACGGTCAGGATACGTTCGGCCATGGCGATGTCGAGGTCCCTATGTTTGGTCTTCCGTGATTTAGTTTCTGTTTTCCGGCGCGGTCACGTCGCGGATGCCGTCGCCGAGCAAGTTGATGCACAGCATCAGCATGAACAGCGCGGTCCCCGGAATGGCGATCACCCACGGCTTGAAGAACATCATGCCCTTGCCCTCCGAGACCATCAGGCCCCAGCTTGGTGTTGGCGGTTGCACGCCGAGGCCCAGGAACGACAGGGACGCCTCCAGGAAGATGGCGTGGGCCACCTCCAGGGTTGCCACTACGATCAGCGCGTTGGCCACGTTTGGCATAATCTCCGTAAGAACGATGCGGAACGTGGAGCATCCCAAAGCTTTGGCGGCAGCCACGTAATCCATACTTCGCGCCTGTTGTGTGGCGGCCCGCATCACCACGGCGAAGCGGTCCCAGATGAGTAGCCCCAGCACCCAAATGACGATAGTCAGCGAACTGCCGATTAACGCGACCACCACTAATGCCACCAAGATCACTGGCATGGCGAGGCGGGTCGTGATGATAAAGGTGATGACGATATCGACACGGCCGCCGAAGTAGCCCGCCGCGACTCCCAAGGCGGTACCCAGTAGTCCGGAGATCAGCATGGCGGAGAACCCGATCAGCAGGGATGTTTGAGCGCCGAACAACATGCGCGATAGATAATCGCGGCCGAATTTGTCGGTGCCGAGGGGATGTTCCCACGAGCCCGTGACGCCCCAAACGGGATCCAGGAACCGTTTGGTCAGGTCTTGGGTATAGGGGTCGTGTGGCGCCAAGATGGGGGCGCAGAGCGCAGCCGCGAAGATCAAGATTAGCACCCCGCCGCCGAAGGTCATGCCGGCGTGGCCGAGGATGCGACGCAGCATCAATTGGAAGGGCGATGGCTCCAAAATCTGGTTTGCCGACGGCAGCTTCTCGGCAATGGTCCCGTTGGCCATGTGCAGTCTCTCCTTTAGGCGACCCGGATACGCGGATCGAGATACGCGTTCAATAGGTCGGCCAAGAACGTCAGTAGTATGTAGAAGCAAGCGATGGTCAGCACGATCGCCTGCATGCACTCGAAGTCAGAGCGCTGGATCGATTGCCAGGCGAGGCTACCGAGCCCATTGAGGGAGAAAATTGACTCAATGATGATCGAGCCGCCCAGCATGAAGCCCAACTGCACGGCGGAGAAGGAGACCACGGGAATAATCGCATTTCTGAGCGCGTGCTTGAACAGCACAACGCGCGGCTTCAGGCCTTTGGCCCGAGCTGTGCGAATGTAGTCAGACGACAGCACGTCCATCATTCCGGCCCGGGTTAGGCGCATGATCGCTGGTGTTGCGTAGTAGCCAAGTGCAATGGACGGCATGATGAAGTTGAGCCACGACGCGTGCCCAGAAATGGGCAGCCATCGCAGCCAGACCCCGAACACGATAATCATGATAAGAGCGAAGAAGAAATTGGGCAGGGCCTGTCCTATCACTGCGACGGTCAAAGCGAAGCGGTCGATGATCGTATTTGGGAACATTGCGGCAAGAACGCCCAGCGGGATCGCTAGAACAAGTGCAAAGGTCAAAGACAAAGCGCCGAGGGTCATGGTGACCGGCGCACGCTCGGCCAGGATCCCGGCAACGGGACGCTTCAGATAAATGGATTGGCCGAAGTCCCCCTGAATAGCCTTGGACGCCCAGTCCACGTATTGGACCGGCAGCGGGCGGTCGAAGCCGTAATGCTTACGGACATATTCAATGTCCTCTTCCGACGCGCTTTCGCCGGCCATGGCGGCGGCCGGGTCGCCGGACACGTGCAGCAGGGAGAAAGTCACAATGGAGACGGAGATCGCCACCAATATGGCGACGCCGAATCGTTTCAATGCATAGAGCAGCATGTCCCACTTCCTAGGTCGGCACTGGTAAGAGGGTCTGAAAGATACGGCCCCAGCCAAGACATAACCGGGGCCGTATCAATCGTTAGTGTATTACTTCCACTTCGCCGTGAAGAACCGCGGAATTTCATCTGCGGTCGGAGTGAAGTCGAGGTCGTGGGAGAAGGCATAGTACTTGGCGTAGGTGAACATCGGCAGCCAGCACAGCTCACCGGACAATTTCGACAAGGCCTTCTTGTAGGCTTCCTTACGGACCTTCGGATCGACGTTGCTGTCGCCGGTCTCGAGCCAACCTTTGATTTCGTCGTCGACGCAATAGTCATCCCGGCCCTGCTTGAAGAAGTGGGATGTGATCGCCGAGACGTCGTTCATGGAATAGGACCCCCAGGTCATATGGTGGAATGGCGCCTTGCCATCCCATACAATGCCGCGAAGTGCTTTATACTGCATATATTTCAGGCTGGATTTAATTCCGACCTTAGCCAGATAGCCCATGACGGCTTCCGTATATTCACGCTGCCGGTAGGCCATAATTTCGGTTGAAAAGCCGTTTGGATAGCCGGCTTCGGCTAGCAATTTCTTGGCTTTGGCTGGATCATAGCTGTATTGGGGAACGTCCTGAGTGCAGCCGAACTGGGTTGGGAAGCAGGCCGAATGAATGACCTGCGAGGCACCGCCAACCAGTTCTTTAGCGATTGCGTTCCGGTCAATGGCGTGCGCTACGGCCTGGCGAACCTTTTTCTTATAGAAGGGGTTCTCCTTACCTTTCCCCGAGCGCCCGGCCCGATCCATTGTGACGTAACTAATCCGCATGGTCGGCACATTCATCACCTTATTGGTGCCAATGAGTTTCAGCTGCTCGGCCTTGTCTTTCGGGACGTCCCAGATCCAGTCTATAGAGCCAGACAGAAGTTCTGCGATTTGTGCTTCCGGATCGGAGATCGTGCGGAACATGATTTTGCCGATTGAGGGCGAGCCTTTTGGCGAGCCTTTCCAGTAGTCGGTATTCTTTTCCATAGACACCGATTCGCCCGCGACCACTTTGGTAGTCTTATATGGACCAGTTCCAATCGGTGCTACGGTTCCATAGTCAGGTTTCCCCTTGGCATTTTTCTTGGCTGTCGCCCAGATATCTTTTGGAAAAATGGCCATGGGCCCAGAAACATACTCAAGTGCAGCTGGGAAGGTTTTCTTAAGGTAAACGCGCACTGTATCTGCATCGACCTTTTCGGCCCGGTCGATCCAACTCACGTTGCGCTTTGTCAGCACACCTGAGTCCTTGGCTGACACGTGGTTGTAGGTCTTAACCACGTCGTCCGCACTAAAGCTCGCGCCATTATGGAATTTCACGCCCTTACGGATCTTGAATTCCAGCGTCTTGTCGTCGACCCACTTGTAAGACGTCGCCAGCAAAGGCTTGTATTCGAACGTCTTGGTGTCGCGATACAGAAGGTTATCCCAAGTGTGACGCTGCATGATCACCATTTCGCGGACGTTGTTGTAGAACGGCAGTGCGACGTCCACCTCGCGGGTAGTCGACCAGTTCAGCGTATCATTGGCCTTGCCGGCCATCGCGTCCTGGGCTCCCAAGGAAACCAGAGCGGCGGTGGCGGCCACTGTCATGATTGAACGTTTCATACGGAATGCTCCTCCAATTGTTTTCGTTTCGAAAATCTTTCCGGCTTCTATCCTAAACAATTGAGCGCCCAAGTACGGATGCCCCTTCCCTCATGATCCCCGGAACCATGGTGCCTGTCCACGGATTTTCTGGTGTTGTTCGAATATGTTGGCCGACGGCTCTCCCCATCTTGTTTATTGTATTATATTGTAATATTCTTTGTTGTTCTTTAATATATTAAGTCAATGATATATTGGGGTCAAGGGTTCGTCTCGATCATGGATGGCAGTGCACACTCAAAACCAACCTTCCGCGGCGGTGGCGACGGCGAGCTGGATCAGGCTGGGACGCTATTCGTCAGCTCCCTGGAAAAGGGGTTTCGCGTGCTGGAAGCCTTCCGCGAAGCGCCGGGGGATTTGGGCCTTACCGAGATCGCGCTCCGCACGGGCTTGGACAAAAGCGCCGCACAACGGTTCACCAATACGCTTTACCAGTTGGGATATCTAGAGAAAGACCCGCGCAGCCGCCGCTATCGGCCCGCGGCGCGCCTGATGGATCTTTCTTATACCTTCCTGCACCAGAACCGGCTGGCGGAGATCGCCGTGGTGCGCCTAATCGACGCGTCGAAAGTCTATGGTACCACGGTCAACCTTTGTGAGATGATTGACACGGACATCATCTATACCGTACGCATTCCCCATAGTCGCGCCAGCTACCCGGCAACCGTACCTGGCCGGCGCATGCCCGTCTCCAGCACCTCAGGCGGCACCGCGATCCTGGCGTTCCGCCCCGCGGATGAGGTAATGTCGATGATCGCTGCTTCCGAACGCCGTGCGCTAACACCAAATACGATCACCGATGTGGATGCCATCATGCGCCGCATAGATGAGGCGCGCGAACAGGGTTATGGCTTCGGTGTTGGTCAGGCTCTACGCCAGGAGATCAGTGTCGCTGCGCCGGTCCTGGACAGCCGCGGTTACGCAGTCGCCGCTGTGCAGGTCCCCGTCTATCTGCCCCAATGGAGCGCCGAGGAGGCTCGCGCCAAGATCGCGCCCTTGGTCATGGAGACGGCGCGGTCCATTTCCGGCGTTCTGGCCTCCGAAAGCTGATCCATGGGATTTCGTGTCCTAACGGGTCTGTTCGCCCATGAAACCAATACCTTCAGCCAATTGACCACGACCCTTGAGAACTACCGGGATTTCGTACTCGCGTTCGGCGACGACGTGCCGGATGCGGTTGCCGGCTCCATGCTGGAACCCAACGGAGTTATCCAGGTAGCCGAGGAGGCGGATTGGGATCTTGTGCATACGGTGGCCGCCTGGGCGACGCCATCGGGGCCCGTGGCGCGGGAGGTCTGGGATGTTTGTGCCGGCACCATCTTCGAAGCGGCACGGACCCAAGGCCCCTTCGAAGGTATCGTGCTGGCGCTGCACGGGGCTATGACGACGGTGGATCATGCCGACGCGGAAGGCGCGTTGCTGCAGGAATTACGCGACATCGTCGGCCCTGAAATACCCATCGCCATCACCTTGGACCTGCATGCCAATGTCACCCGCCTGATGGTGCGGCACGCCAACATCATTTGCGCATTCCGCACCTACCCGCATACGGATCAGGTGGCGACCGCGGCGCGTGCGTCCCGGATCCTGGACCGGGCCATGAAGGGCGAGGTCCATCCCCGCGTGCACCTGGCGCGGCGTAACATGCTGGTTGGCTTGGACCACGGCCGGACAACCACCGACAACCCTATGACCCAACTGATGGCCCGCGCTGACACGCTGGAGGAGAAGGACCCCGGTGTGCTCACCGTCAGCCTGCACGCCGGTTTCACCCCGGCCGACTTCCCCGAGGTGGGCCCGTCGGTGGCGGTTACCGGCGACGGACCGGCGGCCAGATACCGGACTATCGCCGAGGCCTATATGCATTTTGCCTGGGAACAGCGGCATTTTGACTCAAACGAATACCTGGGCGCGGCAGAAGCAATGGGCCGCCTGTCGACACTTGCCGATGGAACCGGACCAGTTGTCATCGCCGACGCCAGCGACAATCCGGGCGCTGGGGCCTATGGGGACTCAACCTTCCTGCTCAAGGCCATGTTGGACGCTGGGTTGGAGAAGGCGGCCTTCGGCATGATCTGCGATCCGGAAACTGCAGGCCAGCTGACCGAGGCGGGGGTCGGCGCGGACGTTTCGGTGCGAATGGGCGGCAAGGTTGATCCGGCCTTCGGACCGCCTCTGGAGCTGAGCGGCCAAGTTGCCGCTGTTACCGACGGGACCTATGTGGCCCAGGGACCACGGTGGCGTGGCGTCACCCAGCGCCTTGGCCCAACGGCCGTGCTTCGAGTAGGCGGGGTTGACATCGTCGTGGCCTCGAAGCGCATTCAGTGCACGGAACTAGAGACCTTTACCCACGCGGGCATCAATCCTGCGCGGAAGGCCGTAGTAGCGGTTAAATCCATGCATCATTTCCGCGCCGCCTTCGCACCCATCGCCGGCCATATTCTGATTGTCGATTCTGGTGCGCTGGCCACAAAGGACTACAATCGGTTGCCCTACAAGAACTTGCGCCGGCCCATTTTCCCCCTGGACGTCAACTGACGATGGAAAAGGCCCGCGCCGCGCCCGCGCATCTGCTAGTACCCGTGAACCCGTGTGGGAGTAGCGCCGCCTAATGTTCAAGCCCGCCGCCCCCAACGTGATCCGGGGGGTTCTCTGGATGATCTTCTCCTGTGCCATGATGGCCGGCGTCGCAGCGTTGGCACGCGATCTGACTAGCGACATGCATCCCTACATGGTCGTATTCTTCCGACTGGCCACAGCGCAGCTGTGCATGTTGCCCTGGTTGTTCAAGAACGGTATCGGCGTTCTTAAGACGGATCGCATGGCGCTGTATGTGGCCCGCGCCGCCTTCACGCTTGGCGGCATGCTAACCTGGTTTTATGCCGTTTCAATCATTCCAATCACCGATGTGGTCGCCATAAGTTTCGTCACCCCCATCTTCGCCACTGTCGGCGCCGCGTTGATTCTGCGCGAGACTGTCCGCATACGACGCTGGTCCGCCACTATCGTCGGCTTTCTAGGCGCCATGATCATCCTTCGACCAGGCGTCATAGAGATGACCCTCGCTCATTGGGCGGTGCTAGTGGCCGCGGGTTGTGCCGCGGTGACACTGCTGATCGTAAAATCCCTGTCACGGACGGAAGACCCTACCAAGGTAGTGTTTTACGTGGGTCTTTATCTGCTGCCTATTTCTGGCGTGCTTGCCTGGACCGTTTGGGAAACGCCGCCCTCCCATCTCTGGCTCGGCATCGCAATGATTGGTCCGGTGGCGACACTGGCGCATGTCACCTTGGTCAAGGCCATGTCTTTGGCTGACGCATCGGCTATCCTGCCCTTCGATTTTGCCCGTTTGCCCTTCGCCGCCCTTCTGGGCTGGCTGGCCTTCGGCGAGGTCTCGGACGCCTGGACGTGGATCGGCGCGGCGGTGATTTTCGCCAGCCTCTATATCGGCCGCCGCGAGGCGCAACTGGGCCGCGGGGGCCGATCGACGGAACAACCCGGCGTTCAGTGAGGCGGCCCGTTTGCAGGGTGGTCGCCCTGATCCACCTTCGCGGCGCGGTTTTCCCGATAGGTGATGTAGATGGTCGACGCAAAAACGATGGCACCGCCGGTCCAGGTCCAGAGATCGGGAAACTCCCCAAACCAGATGTAACCCAACCCGGCGGCCCACAAGAGCCGGGTAAAATCCATGGGCATGATCGCTGTCGTTTCAGCGATCTTCAGGGCGCCGGTCATGGCCAGTTGGGCGACCGTCGCCAACAGCCCCACGCTCACCATGAGGGCGAACTGTTCCAGGTCTGGCGTGCGCCAGTAGTAGGCTGCTGGAATCCCGGCCAGGATGGTGAAGTAGATGGATGAGTAGAAGACAATGGTGATCGAAGAATCGGTCCGCGCCAGGACCTTTACGGTCAACAATGCCGCCGCCCAGAACAGGCTTGAGACCAGTACCACCAGGGCGCCGACGCTCAGTCCGTCGGCGCCGGGACGGAGTATGATCAAGGTGCCGACGATCCCCACCGCGATGGCGGCCCAGCGCCGCGCGCCCATGCGCTCGCCAAGTACCACAACGGCGCCCATGGAAGCGAAGATCACCACCGTGAAACTCAGCGCCGTGGCGTCACCCACGGGGATCAGCGCCAACGCATAGAACCAGGTCAGCATGGAAATGCCGCCGACAAGACCGCGTAAGAACTGAAGGCCCGGCCGGGTCGTCCGCCACCACCCCGGTCCCTGACGCATGAGGATGGGCGTTAGTATCACCAGCGGCACGATGGTCCGGAAAAACGCCGCCTGCATGGGGTG
>CAZNWX010000030.1:9696-12801 GCA_964576415.1 uncultured Magnetovibrio sp.
ATCGACGTGTTCTTCCGTGAACCCGAAGAGCAGATCTTGGCTCAGGTGGCGGGCGATGACGTGTCCCAGTGACACGCCGCCTGCGAACATGGCCATCAACAGCATGCCGCGCGTGTTCGCGGGCAAGTTAGACCAGAGCATGACGCCGGTAGCGGCGCTATTCCGATCGCCGCGGTAGAGTGCATTCATGATCCGAATCATAGGTCAATTGGCGCACAAAACCAGCGTGGCTCTTGCCCGTCCATTTCACGGACCGCATAATCCCGGTTCCACCGACGTGTTGTGTGACTGATGAGCAATCTTTCGAAATTTCTGACCGCGCTCGGCTTCGCCGCTGCCATAATGGGCCTTGGTGCCTGTTCCACCAACCCGGCCACCGGTCAGCAAAGTTTCACTGCCTTCATGTCTAAAGAGAAGGAAGCGGAGATCGGCGCCGCGGAGCATCCCAAGATTCTCAAGGAATTGGGCGGTGCCTACGATGCGATTGAGGTCGGCGCTTACATCGCACGTATTGGATCGCAGTTGGCGGCGCTTTCTGAACTACCCAACATTCAATGGCGGTTCACAGTGTTGAGCGATCATCGCGTCAACGCCTTCGCACTGCCCGGGGGCTATATCTATATTACCCGCGGCTTGTTGGCCCTAGCGGAGAACGAATCGGAAGTGGCTGGCGTTCTGGCCC
Organism: uncultured Magnetovibrio sp.; assembly: GCA_964576415.1. GTDB lineage: Bacteria > Pseudomonadota > Alphaproteobacteria > Rhodospirillales > Casp-alpha2 > UBA3470. The sequence goes on from CAZNWX010000030.1 coordinate 10,379, forward strand.
ACGAGATTGGCCATGTGACGGCCCGACATTCGGCGCAACGCTATTCCTCTGCCATGGCCGCCAACATCGGCATGACCGTGCTCGGCGTGTTGGGCAGCGCTGCCGGTGTGCCGTCCGGGGTCGGTAAGATGGCCAGCTTCGGCGCTCAGGCAGCGTTGCAGCAGTATTCCCAAGGCCAGGAACTGGAGGCGGACATGTTGGGCGTTCGCTACATGACGCGGGCGGGTTATTCGCCGGATGGCATGACCAGTTTCTTCAAAAAGCTACGGGCACATCGCGACCTGGAAGCCCGTGAACAGGGCCGCAACAGCGTCAGTCATAACATTATGTCGACGCACCCGCGCACCGAGGACCGTATTAGGCAGGCTATCAAACTGGCTAAGGAACGGACTGTGAAGAACCCGAAGGTCCGCCGGGCGGCTTATCTCCAGGCCATCGATGGCCTGGTATTCGGAGACGATCCATCCCAGGGCGTGCGCCGCGGGCGTTCGTTTATGCATCCGGGCCTGCGCATCGCCTTCGCGGTGCCGCCGGGGTTTGTCATGTCCAACTCACCGCGCCAACTGGTAGCCTTCGGCCCCGAGATGTCGCGGATTATTTTTGACATGGTTGACCCGAAGGAAGCGCGGCGCGTGCGGTCGCTGACCGACTACGTGGGGACGGAATGGGGACGTCATCTGAATGAACGTCAATCGGTCGAGCGGTTGGAAGTGAACGGCCTGCGCGGCGCGACAGTGCAGGGGCGCGTGTCTGGCCAGGATGGCGCGCGAGATGTCCGTCTGGTCGTGATGCGTGGCGACCGCGAGAAGATCTTCCGATTCGCCTTCATCACCAAGCCATCGGAAACCCAGCGGCTGTCAATCGAACTGCGGCGCACCACCTTCAGTTTTCGCCGCTTGAGCGCCAAAGAAGCCGCTGACATCCGGCCGCTACGGGTGCGCATCACCACGGCGAAACGCGGCGATACAGTCGCGTCCCTGGCGAAGCGCTATCCCTTTGAGCGGTTTCAGAAGGAATGGTTCCAGCTTCTGAATAACATGAAGCTCGGCGACCAAATTCGCTCTGGTCAGAAAGTTAAGATGGTGACCGACTAACGGTTTTGCTTTCAGGCCAGCAGGTCGCCAAGGTATTGCCGCCTGCATCTCCAAAACGCCCCTTTATACCACAGTTTTTACCCATGGGCCGGACCAGAAGTTACAGAATACCTAGCTATTTAATCAGATCAGGGACTTACAAAGGGAATGGGGTGGCTGAGGGGATTTGAACCCCCGACCTCCTGGACCACAACCAGGCGCTCTAACCAACTGAGCTACAGCCACCACAATGGGCCGGGTTACCCGACCTCGAGAGGGGGCTTAAGTAGCCCCTTGGCCCAGGGGCGTCAAGCGTCACCCGACGTTCATCGGCGACCGAAAAGTCTCTCAATGTCGATGAGCTTCAGTTCCACATAGGTGGGGCGGCCGTGGCTACATTGGCCGGAATGGGGCGTTGCCTCCATCTCCCGCAACAAGGCGTTCATTTCGTCGCGGTTCAGGCGGCGTCCGGCGCGCACCGACCCGTGGCAAGCCATGGTCGCACAGACATCGCCGATGCGGTCGCGCAGGGCGATGGCCTCGTCCAGGGCGGCCAGATCGTCAGCCAGGTCCCGGACTAGGCCTTGCAGATCGGCCTCTCCCAACAAAGCGGGGGTCTCACGGACGACAATGGCGCCGGGCCCAAATCCCTCGATGACCAGTCCCAGGTCCGCCAACTCGTCAGTCCGGGCCAGTAAGCGATCGACGGTGTCTTCCTCTAGTTCCACCACCTCGGGGATCAACAGGCCCTGGCGCATGACCCCGTCCGTGGCCAGGGCCGTCTTGATCCGTTCCTCCACTAGGCGTTCGTGCGCGGCGTGCTGGTCGACGATGACGATGCCGTCGGCCGTCTGGGCGACGATATAGGTGGCGTGCAACTGCCCACGGGCGACGCCCAGGGGATAGCCGCTCACGTCCGCTGCCGCGGGATCGTCCTCGGGAGCTATGATGGGGGCCGTAGGGGCGGCGGCCATGCCGGGCAGCGGTGCGTGGAAGGCCCGTAAACCCTCGGTCAGACCGGGATCGACGACAGCCGATGGCATCGGCCGTCCGCCGCCCAGCGGTATGGTCGGCTCGGCCCGAATGGCGCCTAGGGCGGCTTCCGCGACGGTGGTCGCTGCCCGGTGCCCGGCCTCGGCCAGGGCATGCTTAATAGCGCCCACCAGAAGGCCGCGAACCAGGCCATTGTCGCGGAACCGGACTTCCGTCTTCGCTGGGTGGACGTTGACGTCCACGACGGCGGGCGGTGCGGTCAGAAACAGCGCGACGACGGGATAGCGGTCGGAAGCCAAGAAATCCCGGTACGCCCCGCGCAACGCGCCGAACAGCATGCGATCGGTGACCGGCCGG
>CAZNWX010000030.1:12811-13247 GCA_964576415.1 uncultured Magnetovibrio sp.
CGTTGACGAACAAGAACTGCATGGCTGCGTTGCCCCGGTTGAAGGTGGGTAGGCCGGTGTAGCCCGTGAGCCGCAGACCCTCCCGTTCCGCATCGATGGCCAGGGCGTTGTCGCCGAAATCCCGGCCGATCACCGCGCCCAGACGGCCCAGCCGAGCCGAGAGCAGGTCGCCTTGCTCCGGTGGTAGATCCAGCCGCCGACGATCGCCGTCCGAAAGGGTGAAGCCGATATGGGGATGGGCCATGGCTAGGCGTTTGATGACCTCGCTTACCCGGCTCATTTCGGTCCGCGCCGTCTTCAGGAACTTGAGCCGCGCCGGCGTGGCGTAGAACAGGTCACGGACCTCCACACGGGTACCCAGCGGATGTGCTGCCGGCACGGGCGGGGCGACCTGACCGCCCGCCACACCCAGACGCCAGGCCTCGGTCGCGTCGGC
>CAZNWX010000031.1:0-13154 GCA_964576415.1 uncultured Magnetovibrio sp.
GGGCCCCGATTGGACGTGGGTGAAGTCCAGAATTTTAACCCCTTCGAGAGCTTTCATTGCTCGCTCCTAATGTTCGTTCGTTAGTCTCTTTCGCCGCCGCTATTTCTTGGCGACAACGCTTTGCGGATTGAGGTTACCGATGCGACCCGATTCCGTGCCCGCCTGTTCATCGATGACCGCGTTCACGAGAGCGGGCTTACCAGCATCCATGGCTTCATTGACGGCGCGCTTCAGTTCATCCGGTGAGGTCGCGTTAAAGCCGAGGCCCCCGAAGGCCTCCATCATTTTGTCGTAGCGCGCGTCCTTGACAAACACCGTGGTCGCCACATCATCGCCGCCTGACGGATTGACGTCGGTGCCCCGATAGATACCGCTGTTGTTAAAGACCACAACACAGACCGGCAGGTTGTAGCGGCAGATAGTTTCGATCTCCATCCCGGAGAAGCCAAAGGCGCTGTCGCCTTCGATGCAAAGCACCGGATTGTCGGTCTCCACGGCGGCTGCGATGGCCTGACCCATGCCAATGCCCATGACTCCCCAGGTGCCGACGTCCAGGCGTTTTCGGGGCTTGTGCATGTCGATGATGGAACGCGCGAAATCGAGCGTGTTGGCGCCTTCGTTAACCAAAATCGCGTCTGGCCGGTCGGCGACGATGCCTTTCAATACGCCCAGAGCGCCGTGGTAGTCCATGGGCACATTATTGTTCTGCAGTTTTGACGCCATGCGCTGAACATTTGTATCGCGCTTTGTCTTCACGGCATCGACCCACGATGCCGGCGGATGAGCCCAGTCGTTGCCCATGCCGTCCAAAAGCGCGTGCACACAGGACTCAATATCGCCGACCAAGGGTGCGGCGATCTCGATGTTCGAATCCATCTCTTTGGGGTCGATGTCAATGTGGACAAACTTCTTCGGCGCCGAACCCCATTGCTTGCCCTTACCATGGGACAGTAACCAGTTGAGGCGCGCACCAATCAACATGACTGTGTCCGACTCCTTCAACACCAAGGACCGCGCGGCGCCGGCAGATTGCGGATGGTCGTCCGGCAATAGACCCTTCGCCATGCTCATGGGCAGGTAAGGCATGCCGGATTTCTCAACCAGGGCCTTAATGGCGTCGTCGGCCTGGGCATAGGCGGCCCCCTTGCCGAGGATAATCAAGGGCCGCTCAGCACTCTTCAACGCGCCGAGGGCGCGGGCTACAGCATCTGAGCCGGGCAGTTGCGCCGGCGCCGGATCGATGACCTTGACCAGCGATTTCTCGCCGGCTATGGCATCCATTGTCTGGCCCAAAAGGGCGCCTGGGATGTCCAGATAGACGCCACCTGGCCGGCCCGATACAGCGGCCCGGATGGCACGGGCGACGCCGATGCCGATGTCCTCGGCGTGATTGATGCGGTAGGCGGCCTTGCACAAGGGCTTGGCGATAGCCAGTTGGTCCATCTCCTCGTAATCACCTTGCATGAGGTCGATGATCTCACGCTCCGACGAGCCCGATATGAGAATCATCGGGTAGCAATTGGTCGACGCGTGCGCCAGAGCGGTCAAGCCGTTCAAAAATCCCGGTGCCGACACCGTTAAGCAAACGCCCGGCTTCTTGGTCAGGTAGCCGGCGATCGCAGCGGCGTAGCCGGCATGCTGTTCATGCCGAAACGACAGTACCCGCATGCCTTCGGACTGCATCATCCGCCCGAGGTCGGTCACCGGAATGCCGGGCACCATGTAGATGTTTTCGACGTCATTGAGCTTCAGCGCATCGATGAGCAAGTGAAACCCGTCGGTCAGCGGACCCGCTTCATCGTGGGTTTCGGTTCCGGGTGCGGTATCAGGCATGTCGTCCTCCATGGCCAGCGGCTCAGCGGTGTCTCAACCCAAATAGTCCACGTATTGTTCAATGTGCTTACCCAGGTTCAGCGTATGCTCGCGGGTCAGGCGTTCGGCCAACACCGTGTTACGCGCCTCAAGGGCTTCGATGATGTGCATGTGATCGATGATTGAGCGGTCTGCCCGGTCTTCTTCGCCGATAGTGCGGGCCCGTATCGATCGCATGTGAATGAACAGGTTCTCCGACATTTCCGCCAGTAGGGCACAGCGGCTCAGTTCGATGATCATTTGGTGGAACTGAATGTTCTTGTCGGAATATTCATCGATGTGCGCCCACTCCTCATCGCCGTCCACGTGGGTGAAGATATCACGCAGCGATGAGATTTCGTCATCCGTCGCCTCCTGGGTAATCAAACGCGCGGCCATGCTTTCCAGAGCTGCCCAGACGGTGATTATTTCCATCACCTCCGCCTTCGTCTTCTTGACGATGTAGACGCCGCGACGAGGCACGATCTCGACTAGGCCTTCCTGCTCCAGGCGTGCCAGCGCCTCGCGGACGGGCGTGCGCGAGATGTTGAGTTGCTCCGACAAGCGGCGTTCGTCGAGGCGCAGTTCCGCATCGTCGGCGTAAATGTCGACCTGAGTGATGGCTTGCTTCAACGAGCCATAAATGCGGTCTTTCAACGAGAAATTGGTTTCGATCGGTTCGACCGGTAGGTCCGCCGCGGCGATCCGTCGTCTTGCGGTGGCGCTCAAATCGCTCATGCCTCCCCCTCTTTCGACGCCCTACTGCGATCCTTGATAAACTTGAACAGTGGCAACACCAGCAAAATGATGGCAATGACCATAATCGTGCCGGAAATGGGGCGCGAGAAGAAGATCGAAATGTCTCCATGCGAACCAATCAGGGATTGCCGCACGGAGCGCTCCGCCAAGGGCCCAAGGACGATGGCCAACACCGCTGGCGCCAACGGATAGTCCAGCTTCCGCATCAGGTAACCGACCACACCAAAAACGAACATCAGCCAGACATCATGCATGTCAAGGGTCGGGACATATCCGCCGACCACGCAGAGCCCGAAGATCACCGGCGCCAGGATCGTAAACGGCATCTTGAGCACCGCGATGAAGGCCGGGATAAAAGCGATATTGATGATCAGCGAGAAGAAGTTAGCTGCATACAGGCTGGCGATTAGACCCCAGACAAATTCCTTGTGCTCCGTAAACAGAAGCGGTCCTGGCTCCAGGCCCCAGATGACCATGCCACCCAGCAGTATCGCCGTCGTCGGCGAACCCGGAATGCCAAGCGTCAGCATGGGCAGCATCGAACCGGTCGACGCCGCGTTGTTGGCGGCCTCTGGCGCAACAACGCCGTCGATGTTCCCCTTGCCGTAGGTCTCCGGTTCCTTGGTGATGGTTTTCGCCACACCATAGGCCATGAGCGAACCGGGCGTCGCGCCAGCGGCGGGCAGGATCCCCACGAAGTAGCCCAGGAAAGAGCCCATGATCATGGTTTTCCAAGTGCCCAGGAGTTCTTTCAACGTGGTAAAAACACCCGCGACGCTCACCGTCGCCTTGCTCATCGAAACTTCGCCGCGCGAGGTCTCCACGGTCCACAGCATCTCGCCGATACCGTAGATGCCGATGGCCAGGACCAGGAAGTTGATACCATGCATGAAACCCGCTAGGTCCATGAAGATGAGGCGCGGCTCGCCGCTTACGATGTCAAGGCCGACGGCGCTCAACACCAGGCCGATGAAGATGGAGAAAAAGGTCTTCGGAATGTCGTCGCTACCCAGACCGATAAAGGTCGCGAAGGCCAGCATCATTAAGGCGAATTCTTCAGGTGGGCCGAAGGCCAGGGCTACTTCCGCCAAGGGCGGCGCGAAGGCGGTGAAAAGAATCACCGAAATGGTGCCGCCGACGAAAGATGCGGTGGCGGCCGCAATCAAGGCCTTGTCGGCTTTCCCTTGCATCGCTAATGGTCGGCCGTCGAAGGTCGTCGCTACGGCGGTCGAGGCACCGGGAATGCCGAGCATGATCGAGGAAATGGCGCCGCCGTACATGGCGCCGTAATAGATCGCCCCCAGAAAGATGATCGCCGATGTTGGTGGCACCAGGAACGTCATGGGCAGTAGAATGGCGACGCCATTGACCGACCCCAGTCCCGGCATGGCGCCGATGAACAGTCCCACCGCCGCACCAAAAATGACCAAACCCAGGTTCAGTGGCTCGAATGAGATAAGAAAACCGTCGGCAAGAAGACCGAGAACTTCCATGTGCGACCCCTAAAATACCCTATCCGCCGACAGCCGCGGACCTAGAGACGCAATATTCGCGCTCAGGCATAATGTATGCCAAAATCATAACCCCTCGCTCCACCTTCACCGTCAAACGACCATCGGACTTCAGTAAATCAAATCATAAAGGGGATAGAACAAGGGCTCGGTGAACCCTTTGGGCAGTGTCTTCCTCAAGGCGCCCTCGAAGAAAAAGAACATCACCACTGGCGTAGCCACGACGAATATGCTGATGAGCCGCCATGAATGCTGACCAAGGAAGCGCATGTAGAAGGCCATGAAGATCGGCAGAGAAAAATACACGCCGATCACATGAATACCCCCGATCATAATACCAAGCGATCCGGTAATGACGACGAACAACCGAAACGCTTCTGGATCCATGAAAGGCGCGTCCGACCGGCTTGGAGGGCTCATCCGTTTGGCCCAGCGATAGATGATGGCGATGCAACACACCAGCATCCCCGCGCCTAACCAGAAGGAGAATGCGCCGCCGCCCGGTCCCTCTTCGGGGATCCAACCGATGGGCAATTCCGTCGACTTCCACATGATGTAGACGGAAAAGACCGCCATCACCAAAGCCATGATTAGTTCAGCCTTGCGCACGATGACGGTCTCTCCGTTTCGTAATGCCAGTAGAGTTGATCGTACGTCGTTCTATTACTTACCGAGCATCTTCGCGTGCTTGGCTCGTTCCGAAACGAAGTAGTCTTGCAGTTTCTGGCCGGTCAGCCAGCCCGGAATCAGACCTTTTTTATTCAGATAGCCCTGCCATTCCGGCGACCTGTAAACCTTCTCGAACAAGTCGACGTAGAACTCCACCGCATCAGCGGGCATCTTCGGCGGCGCGACGACGGAGCGCTGCATGTAATAAACCATGTCACTGCCATGCCCCAGTTCCTCAAAGGTAGGGATCTTTCCCCACTTGCCCTTCAGCATGCCCGGCGGCGTGAAGCTGGCGAGGGGCTTAGATTTTCCAGCGTCCCAAAACCCCACCTGTTCGGCCGGATTGTTGACCGTGGAATTGATGTGCTTGCCAATGAGTTCCTTGGCAACCTTCCCGCCGCCTTTATAGGGGACGTAGGTGACCTCGAAGCCAAACTTCTTCTGCAGCATGCCTGTGACGAGAGAATCTTCAGCACCCTTGCCGGTGCCACCCATCTTCCAGCCCTTCTTGCCGGCCTTCTTAACAGCGGCCACGTAGTCCTTCACGGAGTTGATGCCGCTGTCGACATGAACCCAGAGTTGGAAGGTATCTTCGGCTAAACGCGCAATGGGCGTGAACTTGGAGATGTCGATACCGAGCTTCGGTTGGCGTAACGGCGTAGTGTAGTAACTATTCAGCGTCGCCAGAATGACGTGCGGATCACCGGATTTCGACTTCAGGTACTGAAGTGCTTCCGCGCCCGAGCCGCCACCCTTGTTCATAGGCATCAGCGGCCGGGGCGACATCTTGTTCTTTTCGATGATGCTCTGGATGAAACGCGCCAGACGGTCAGCCCCGCCGCCCTTACCAGCCATGATGACAAATTCGACCGGCTTTTTCGGGGTCCAGCCGTCAGCCGCCTCAGCGTCGCTGGACGCCATGGACGTGCCGAAAGCCAGGCCTACAGCTAAGCTTAACCTGAATGCAGACTTAGATAGTTTGTTCATGATTACCTCCCAAATGAGGCCACCGTTGCCGCCCGGTTTTGTTCGCGGGCTTTCGGTCGCCGCCGTTACGTAAAACCTCAAATCCCGAATGACGACCCGGAACCCCAGAATGATCTCTGGCATGTGGTATACCACAAAATTATGGCGGAATGAAAAATCACGTTCAACCTTTTTGTGGATCGCGGTATGAACTTTGCTAAGCATGGCACATAGCAAAACGGCCGCCGGTAATCCGGCGGCCGTCGGGACTCAATGGCGGCAAATGCAACTCAGGAGCCGGCCTTCTTGTCGACCAGCATCTCTTTCGCACCACGACGTAAGCGTTCGGCCTTGAAACTCGGAACCTTGAAGGCCCAACCGTCGATACGATCGGTAACTTGCTCGGCAATCTTGGCGGCGCTCTCTTGGCCTTTTTCCTTCGTCGTTTGGGCGTCCGGCTTTGCTGTTAGTTTGACCTTCACCCAATCATCTTCGCCCACCTTCACGGCGGATACCACAGCAATCAGCCCACTGCGTGAGGTGTAGGTCCCGATAACGGTCTTGTCCGCGGCAAAGTCGATCTTGTGGGCTCTTCGGGCGTCCAGCATCTCCAAGTCCTCGACAACGTTGGCAATATTGTCTGGATCGGATTCGTAACGGAGTTTCTTGCCCTCCGGAATATCGTGGAGGGTGAAGTTCCGATCTTTAGAATTTTCTTTCGAAATCCGGACCACTTCACCACCTGGGTGGCGTATTTCCGCGCTTAAGACGTCTTCCTCACGGATATTGAGGATCGAATTTCGGAGCCACGTCTTGAGCTTCACTTCCACGTCAATCTCCCCGCTGGCCAGCCAGGTCTGTGGATCACCAGGTATTCTTATATAAGCGCCCTCGGGAATGGTGCCAGGAAGGTTGTAGCGCTTCTTTCCGACAATCAGGTCGGCCAGAACTGCGCCGTCGGACTGAAACAGCCGAATGCGACGAGCTTCGGAATCAGCACGTTCTATATCCTCCAGATGAAGCCGCTCATAGCGCTTTACGTTGGCCGTCTTCTTCTCAAAATAGACAAGCTGGGCAACTTGCAGAATGCTTTTCTGAACTTGGGGAATGCTGGCCGAGTAGCCGTCACTGGCTGGAATCTGCCAGCTTCCAGCTTCGGTCCGGATCATCACAATCTTCTGGTCCTTGTCGTTGACTGTCACCTTGGTCACCCTGTCGACCTTGTCCAGGAGGCCAGGGAACAAGAGACCATCGCCAGCGCTAGTCGCGTAACCTTGGTTGACCTTCAAGGATACGGCCGCCGCAGCAACGCTCAGCGCTGTCGCCGCAGCTAGAACCAAAACGGATTTGGGTGTCATGATCTCCGTCCTCCCGTTTAACCGGTTTCCACGACGCCGTGGCGCCGCCGCAAACGACGTCCCACGGCGAACACCAGCGTGCCTAATCCCAGCAACAAGGGGATAGCAGCGATGTTAATGAACTTCAGCCACGCGTCTAAATTATCAATGTCCTTGCGCAGGTCAAACTGAACGCCGCGCAATTCCTTACGGATGGAAATCATCTCACGACGGAAATTGTCGATCGCCTTTTTCTCTTCAGGCTTCAATATCACTTCTCCGCCCTGAGCCTCCGCCTGCGCCTCACGCCTTATCAAGCGATTGAGCTTGCCGCGCACGTCTTCCAGTTTCTTTTGAAGTTCCTGTTCTTTTTGCCGGTATTGACGTTCCGCGTCCTGACGTATGTCGCGAACCAGATGGAATGGCCGGTTGGAGATGGAACGTCCCCGCAGTTCGGCGAGACTGGCGCCGCCCATAAGATGTTCAAGGGAATTGACCACGAAGTCCGCGTTGTTCGCGAACGGCACCAACAACGGCTTGCCCATCATGTCCTGGCGCTCCGCCCACAGGGTCTCGTGGAGCATGTCCACATCGGCCACCACGATGGCATGGATATCACTGAGGGATTCTGTGAGATGGTCCTTCTGCGCCTTCTCAAAGGCGTCCTGGTTCTTCTTGGTCTCTTCGTCGCTGGAACCCTTGACGGGCGACGGAGGCCCGTCAGGAAATGCGCTCTTGACCTTGCCGGTGATGCTGGCAGCAATCGTGAATGGCTGACCGGAGGGTTTGAATTCCCGGAACAGTCCGACCACGTCGGGGCGCAGGCGAACCTTGGTCGCCTCGATTTCCATGGACCGCATGCCCGTGCGCATGAGCGGCGTGACAGTGGTTTTGGCTCCCTCGATCGGATCCAGGATGCCGGCGGACGCCACGTTCACCACCTGCAAATCTCCCATGACCGCGTTCTTACGGTCGAAATTTCCAGGCCGGAGCGCCAGCCAGGCGACATAGTCGGCCACCGCCAAGCGGTCACCCTGGCGCACATTGACCCGGCGCGCCGTGCCCAAATCACCAGCCACCTTATCCTTACGGAGTTGCACGCCCCACTTCTTGAAGATCCTCTCAAAATCCGAATGCTCGTTCGGCCGCATACCACCGCCGGGTCCATCCACCTCTGCGTTCGGGTCAACAAACACCATGACCCTTCCACCCTTCATCACGAACTGATCGATGGCATAAAGGGTCGATAGGGGAAAACGTTTCGGGTGAATTACCATCAAGGTCCCCACCTCTTCGAATATCTTCTTGGTGTCCACGGGAACCGGCTGGATGGAGAAGAACTCATTGATCTGATCGATCACCGACCAGCGGGGCCGCTGCCCTTGGTTCGGAATATAGCCGCCGTTGACCAACAACGTGCTCATCACACCCACGGTCTGTTTCTCCGGCGTTGCCAACGCCTTGACCATCTTGGTCAGGTCATATTCTAGAAAGGTTTCGCGCTCAGGCGTGAGAAAGGGAATGACCTCGTTGTCATCGGTCGAGTTCGTCCCGGCAAGGCCGAAGTATCCCAAATCCCCCTGCTGGTTGATGGGCAAACCCGACAGACCGAAGGACACGGCACTGTCCTCGTCATCGGAGAAAGGTTCAGGATTAAACACCTGCAGGCGCAATTTGCCATTGGCGAGTTTTACGTATTGCTCAAGAAGTTCGCGGACCCGATCAAAGTAGGTCAGGTGGACGGGGCTTTGCTCGCCCATGACCTTCGAAAAATAGAGCCGCATGATGATCGGCTCATCGATCTCGGTCAGGACCTTCGACGTCTCACCGGACAAAGTGAACAAATTGCCCTCGGTCAAATCGACCTGCAGCGCCCGGAAAAAATTATTGGACGTGATGTTGATGGAGACAAATAGAACGGTGGCCAACACGAGGCCTAAAACCGCCAATTTGCCACGATCGGAAGCATTCATGGTTACGCCCCCTTCTTTCTATCGACGGCGACAATATTTCCGAACATGAACACGCCGATCAGTGATGCGAAGAATACCACGTCGCGCAGATCTATAACGCCTTTGGTGATCGCCTTGAAGTGGGTAAGGAAACTCATAGATGCCACCGTATCGACCAGAACATCCGGCGCCCACAGCCGGAAGAAATTCAAAACCAGCTCCAGCCCACTCATGGTAAATAGGAAACATGCCGCGGCGGCCAGGATGAAGGCCACCACTTGGTTTTTGGTCAGGGCTGAGATACACGAACCTATGGCCAGGAATGCACCAGCCATGACGAGACTGCCGATGTAACTGGCTACGATAACGCCGTTGTCCGGATCACCCAGGACATTGACCGTTACCCACATGGGGAACGTCAGGCCAAGTGAAATGCCAGCGAAGGCCCAGGCCGCCAGATACTTCCCCATCACCGCTTCGGTGGTCGACACGGGCAGCGTCATCAGCAATTCGATCGTGCCCGTCTTGCGCTCTTCCGCCCACAACCGCATGGAAATGGCTGGGATTAGCAAGAGATAGAGCCATGTGTGATAGAAAAAAAAGGACGTTAGACTGGCTTGGCCGCTATCGAAGAAACCGCCCACATAAAACGCGAGCGCGCCTGAAAAGGCCAAAAAGATGACTATGAAGACATAAGCCACTGGCGTCGCGAAATAACTTTTTAATTCGCGAGCGGCAATAACGCGGATGTTACGCATGGGCCGTCTCCTGAGAGCCGTTAGTCGTTGTGATCTCTCGGAACACGTCATCCAAGGCACCGCGTTCCACATAGATCTGTTGAATATCGATATTAGCGGCCTTTAAGGCATCGCAAAGTGTATCACCAAAACCCTAGCGGTTCTTTGGTTGCACGCGAAGGCGTGCGCCGCCGTCAGGCGCATTCAAGATTTCCACGTTCTGAACCCCAGCCATGGCTTCGGCGGCCTGGGCGGCTGACCCGACGTTCTCGGATGCCACCGAAACCACCACTGCGTTGTGATTTGGGGCGCGAGCAATCAGGTCCTCTGGTGTGCCATCCGCCAGCAACTGGCCACGCGCGATGATTACGGCGCGCGAACAGACCGCCTCCACTTCTTCGAGAATGTGCGTGGAGACAATAATTGCCTTTCCAGCCGCCATTTCGCTGATCAGACCACGCACATGGTATTTCTGGTTCGGATCCAAACCATCTGTTGGTTCGTCCAAGATAAGTACGTCCGGGTCATGCAGAATGGCCTGGGCCAGTCCGACACGCCGCTTGAAGCCCTTTGACAAGGTTTCGATGGGTTGGCTCATGACCTCACCCAAGATGACTTTTTCGACGACCTCGTCGATACGCTTGTCCCTTTCTGCTCCGTCGAAGCCGCGGATCTCGGCGATGAACTTCAGAAAGCCGCGCGGCGTCATGTCGCCGTAGGTCGGCGCGCCCTCGGGCAGGTAGCCAATGCGCTTTTTCACTTCGACCGGTTGTTTGACCACATCGTGGCCGCATACGGTTGCCGACCCGTCTGACGGCTCTAGGAAGCCAGCAACCATCTTCATGGTGGTCGATTTGCCAGCGCCATTCGGCCCCAAGAAACCCAGGACTTCGCCACGTCCAACGGACAGGTTAATGCGATCCACGGCGACCAGGTCACCAAACCACTTGCTCAAATTATTTAACGCGATCATTTCCGACATGAACCGACCCAGCTTAGTTTTTCAATCAATACTTCAGAGTTTGCGAACCACCCATCTTTTGGGCGCCCATGCACATAACCTTCCTGCGCGAGGTGTCAAGAGGGTTGTTGAAACACGTAGGGCTTTAAGCACAAGAAATGACAGGGTTTTTACACAAACGCACATCATCAAAACTGAACATTGGTCTTCCTCTGAGCCTCCAATCAAAAGATAAATATCAGAGATGAAAAGGGATTTCCCAACGAAGATTTATCCTCTTTGGAAGGGTATCAAGGCTCTGCGCAAAAATTCTTACCCGTCGCCTTCCGCGCCAATATCTCATGCATAGATAGCGATGCGACCCGGCCGCTAGGCGTTGCGGTTCTGACCCACTATGATTATGTGATATCCGGGTCTGATCTATATCGCAACCTCCGCGGTCCATTGGCGGTATGATCTCCGCCAATCGAAGCCTCACCGCGATGGCAGAAAATGGAATTAACGGAAACATGGATTACGAGTCTTTCTTCAAGCAATCGGTTGACACCATCAAGAACGAGGGCCGCTACAGGGTCTTCGCCAACCTGGAACGCCGAGCGGGTAATTACCCGCACGCCATCAACCGCCGCGCGGACGCTACCGAAAACGTAGTCGTCTGGTGTTCGAACGACTATTTAGGACAGAGTCAGAATCCGGTTGTTCGCGAGGCCCTGGTCGAGGCAGCCCAACAATTCGGATGCGGGTCGGGGGGAACGCGGAACATTTCCGGCACCACGAACCTGCACGTCATCCTGGAAGAGGAACTGGCGCAGCTTCACAACAAGGAAGCCGCACTCTTGTTCACGTCGGGCTATGTCTCCAATGATGCGGCCATTTCAACCATCGCCAAGCTGGTTCCCAATTGCGTCATCCTGTCGGACGAATGGAACCATGCGTCGATGATCGCCGGGATTCGCAATTCTGGATGTGAGAAACACATTTATCGCCATTGCGATATGACCCACCTGGAGGGATTACTGCAAGGGATAGAGCCGGATCGACCGAAACTAATTGTCTTCGAATCAGTCTATTCCATGGACGGCGATATCTCGCCGATCGGTGAAATTTGCGACCTGGCCGATAAGTACGGCGCCATGACCTATATCGATGAGGTGCACGCGGTCGGCCTGTACGGCGAGACGGGTGCCGGCATATCCGAATGCGACGGGCTGGCGGACCGCCTGACCGTCATTGAAGGGACCCTGGCAAAGGGGTTCGGCATGGTCGGCGGCTATATCGCAGCATCGAGCGCGCTGGTTGACGCCATCCGGTCCAACGCGCCCGGGTTCATATTCACGACGACGTTACCGCCGCCGGTGATCGGTGGCGCGATAGCATCCGTGCGCTATGTGCGCGAACACAACGAACTGCGCATCAAACACCAAGAACGCGCTGCCACCCTCAAAAGGCTGGTCGCGGATGCGGGCCTACCCTTGATGGAATCCGTCACCCACATCGTGCCGGTGATGGTTGGCGATCCGGTGATGTGCAAACGCGCCACGGATATGCTGCTGGAGGACTACAATATCTATATCCAGCCCATCAATTATCCAACCGTGCCAAAGGGCACCGAGCGGTTGCGGATCACGCCGACGCCATTCCATTCGGATGAACTGATGGAAGACCTCGTCCGCGCCCTGGTCGAAGTCTGGCAGCGCCTGGAATTGAAACAGGCCGCGTGATCCAGGACTTGCACACCATACCAAACCCGCCCACCTCTTCGACGTTGCGATAAACCGGTCAACATTAAGAGACTTTTACTCCATGAACCTTCGCGCCTTGGTTTTAGCCGCAGCGGCAACCGGATCCATGCTCTCCGGCGGCGCGGATGCCGCGGATGTCAAAAAGGGAAAGAAGGTATTTCGCAAGTGTGTTGCCTGCCATTCAATAAAAAAAGGCGCACGGCACAAGATCGGTCCCAATCTGTTTGGCATCGTCGGCAGCCCGTCCGGCAACGCCCTCGGCTACACGTATTCGAAAGCCATGAAGATGGCGAACCTGACTTGGGATGAGGCGACCCTCGATGTGTTCATCAAGAAGCCTAAGAAACTAATTAAAAAGACCAAGATGTCCTTTTCGGGCATTCGCAATAATGACCAGCGTGCCAACCTAATCGCGTATCTTAAGACCCTTACGGACTGACTGTTTATGCGTCCATCCAGGGTCGGGCCGGTTGTGGCGCCAAAGCCCAAATCATCCCGCCGATCACCGAAAAAACATCATGCAGCCAGGCGTCACGGCAACGATGTGCCCGAACAGTGCAAAGATTCGGTCCGTCAATGGATACTATCTCCTAGGGAACGCTGGCCCAGACCGCTAGAAACAGCGCCCGCCACCAATCCAATCCGTCCTTGCCACGCGTAAGAAGCATC